>NZ_JBMDXT010000086.1:0-26677 GCF_048594475.1 Nakamurella sp.
GTCAGCTGGGGGGGTGGCTGCGGGGCAGTTTTAAACCCGCCGAGGGGGCCCGTTTCGATTTGGCCGTGTCCCCCCGGGGCCGCCTGTACCGGGTTTGGTGCGGGCGCCCGCACGCCGCCGAGCAGGTCAGCTACTGGACCGGGAACGCGAGCCGGGCGGCCGCGGACGACGCCGCCGACTGCCGGCTGGACGCCGTCGACGCGCTCGGCTCGACCGACGCGCTGGACGACGGATCGCTCCAGGTGGTGGTGGTCGATTCGACCGTGGACGAGGACACGGGCGAGGTGCTGACCGGCCCGGACGCCCGGTCCGCGGCGAACGGCTTCTACGTCGACTGCCTGCTGATGCCGGCCCAGCCGGGCCGGGAGCTGGACGGGCCGCTGCGGGGCCTGGGTGACGGGCCGGTGCCGTTGCGCTGACCCGGGTGGGGATCGCGGCCGCTCAGGTTCGATCGGTCCGGGGCCCGACCGGCCGCCGGGCGGACGCCGTCCGGCGGGGAACGGACGCCGAACGGGCGGGGAACGGCCGCCGGGCGGACGTCGAACGGGCCGGCGCGGGCGGTGTGCGGGGGCGGTGCGCCCCGGGGCGACCCGCGCGCGGGCGGGCCGGTGCCGCCGGCCTGCCTATTGTGGTCGGGTCATGACTGCCCGCCCCGAGACGGCGGCCGAGCGCCTCGCCGCGCTGGCCGACCTGACCATCGCCGACGAACGCCGCCTGCGGCGACGGCTGCGCAGCACCCGTTCCATCGCCGACGACGCCAAGCGGGCCCTGGTGCTCGGCGAGATCGACGCCCAGATCGCCGCCGGCGCGCAGCGGATGGAGCGGCGGCGGGCGGCCGTTCCGGCGATCTCGTTCCCGGCCGCGCTCCCGGTCAGCGCCCGGGTGGAGGAACTGGCCCAGGTGATCGGCGAGCACCAGGTCGTGATCGTGGCCGGCGAGACCGGGTCGGGCAAGTCCACCCAGCTGCCCAAGCTGCTGCTGCAGCTGGGCCGGGGCGTGCGCGGGATGATCGGGCACACCCAGCCCCGGCGGATCGCCGCCCGGGCGCTGGCCGAGCGCATCGCCGACGAGACCGGCACGGCGGTCGGCGGGGCCGTCGGCTACTCGATCCGGTTCGGCGACCACACCGGGCCGACCACCCTGGTCAAACTGATGACCGACGGCATCCTGCTCACCGAGATCGGGCGCGACCGGATGCTGTGGAACTACGACACGATCATCATCGACGAGGCCCACGAGCGCAGCCTCAACATCGATTTCCTGCTCGGGTACCTGGTGGGCCTGTTGCCCCAGCGGCCCGACCTGAAGGTCATCATCACCTCGGCGACGATCGACCCGGACAAGTTCTCCCGGCACTTCGGCGGGGCCCCGGTCGTCGAGGTCTCGGGCCGCACGTTCCCGGTCGAGATCCGGTACCGGCCGTACGGTCTGGACGCCTTGCCGGACGTCGACGACCCCGATGCGGTGGACGAGTCGAGGTCCGACTCGGCCGACCAGGCGCAGGCGATCACGTCGGCGGTGGACGAGCTGCTGGCCGCCGGCACCGGGCGGGACAGCGGCGACATCCTGGTGTTCCTCTCCGGGGAGCGCGAGATCACCGACACCGCCGAGGTCCTCCGCGGGCACCTGGCGACCCGTCGGGGCGTGATCGAGGTGCTGCCGTTGTACGGTCGGCTGTCCTCGGCCGATCAGCACCGGGTGTTCTCCGCACACACCGGCCGGCGGATCGTGCTGTCCACCAACGTCGCCGAGACCTCGCTGACGGTGCCCGGCATCCGGTACGTCATCGACCCCGGCACCGCGCGCATCTCGCGGTACTCACCGCGCAGCAAGGTGCAGCGGTTGCCCATCGAACCGATCTCCCAGGCCTCGGCCGGCCAGCGGGCCGGCCGGTGCGGCCGCGTGGCCGACGGCATCTGCATCCGGCTGTACTCCGAACGGGACTTCACCGAGCGTCCCGCGTACACCGATCCGGAGATCGCCCGGACGTCGCTGGCCTCGGTCATCCTGCAGATGGCCGCGCTGGACCTGGGCGACATCGCCGACTTCCCCTTCCTCGACCCGCCCGATCGTCGCCAGATCACCGACGGCGTGACCGTTCTCACCGAGCTGGGGGCGCTGGACCGGAGCGAGGCGGACCGGATCCGGCTGACCCCGACCGGCCGGGACATGTCCGGGCTGCCGGTCGACCCGCGGCTGGCCCGGATCCTGGTCGAGGGGCAGCGCCGCGACTGCCTGCGGGAGATGCTCGTCCTGGTCGCCGCCCTGTCGGTCATCGACGTGCGCGAGTACCCGCTCGACGAGCGGGACAAGGCAACCGCCGCGCACTCCCGGTTCGTCGACGGCCAGTCCGACTTCACCGCCCTGCTGAGCCTGTGGGCGTACCTCGGTGAACAGGCGAAGACGCTGTCCGGCAACGCGTTCCGTAAGATGTGCCGCCGGGAGTATCTGAACTACCTGCGCATCCGGGAATGGCAGGACCTGCACGCCCAACTCAGCCAGCTGAGCCGGGGGCCGGGCGACCGGGAGGGCGCCCGGGGCCGGGGCGCAGGCCGGGGCGCCGGCCGGGAAGACGGACGGGAAGGCGGACGGGAAGGCGGCCGGGACGGCGGCGGGGAGGCCGGCCGGGACGGCCAACGGCGGGGCCGCCGTTCGGCGCGGCCGGACCCGGCGGCGCCGGCACCCACCCTGCGGGACCCGGACGCGCCCGCGGGCGGCCGCGGCTCGCTCGCGATCGAGGTGGACACCGAGCGGGTGCACACCGCGCTGCTGGCCGGACTGCTCTCCCACATCGGGCTGCGCAAGGAGGGCACCCGCGAGTACCAGGGCACCCGCGGGGTGGCCTTCGCCGTCTGGCCGGGATCGGCGCTGGCCCGGTCGCTGCCGGCGCTCGTGGTGTCCTCCGAGCTGGTCGAGACCAGCCGCCTGTGGGCCCGGATCTGCGCCCGGGTCGAACCCGGTTGGGTGGAGGCGGTCGGCGGGGACCTGTTGCGGCGCAGCTACTCCGAGCCCCGCTGGAACGCCAAGCGAGCCAGTGTCGAGGCCACCGAGAAGGTGACGCTGCTGGGCGTGACGCTGGTCGCCGCGCGCACCGTGCAGTTCGACCGGATCGACCCCGAGCTGTCCAGGGACCTGTTCATCCGGCACGCCCTGGTCGAGCGGGACTGGCACACCCGGCACCGGTTCTTCGCCGAGAACCAGCGCGCGCTCGAGCAGGTCAACGAGTGGGAGGAGCGCGCCCGCCGCCGCGACATCCTGATCGACGACGAGACCATGGTCGCGCTCTACGACGCCCGCATCCCGGCCGACGTCACCTCCGGGCGGCATTTCGATGCCTGGTGGCGCAAGGCCTCCCGGACCCAGCCGGACCTGCTGACGTTCACGCCGGACATGCTCATCGCGGCCGGCGGGGAGCGGTTCGACGCGGCCGCGTTCCCCGACCGGTTCACCTCCGGCGGTGTTGACCTGCCGTTGGACTACGTGTTCGACCCCGGCCGCGCCGACGACGGCGTGACCGTCAGCATCCCGCTGCCGGTGCTCGCCCGGGTCGACCCGGCCGGGTTCGAGGCGCAGATCCCGGGCCTGCGCGAGGAACTGGCCGTGGCGCTGATCCGGACCCTGCCCAAGACGCTGCGCCGCAACTTCGTGCCGGCCCCCGATTTCGCCCGCGCCGCACTGGACCGGATCGACCCGGCCGGAGCGCTGGCCGGCGAACTGGCCACCGCGCTGACCCGGATGACCGGAGTCGTGGTGCGCGAGTCGGACTTCGAGCCGGACAAGGTGCCCGAGCACCTGCGGATGAACTTCCGGGTCGTCGACGAGCACGGGGCGACGCTGGCCTCGGGTCGCGACCTGCCCGCGCTGCAGTCGTCGATGCGGGGTGACACCCAACGGGCCGTCGTCCGGGCCACCCGGTCCCTGGAACGGCACGGGCTGACCGAGTTCCCGGCCGAAGGCGTGCCACGGCGGGTGCGGGCGCGGGTGGCCGGGCACGAGGTAACCGGCTATCCCGCGCTCGTCCCCGAGGCCGAGACCGCAGTCGGGGTCGCTGTTTTCGACAGCGCGGACGACCAGGCCCGGGCCATGCGGGCCGGCACCGTCCGGTTGTTGGCCACCGCCCTGGCCCCGTCGCTGGCCCGGGTGCGGCAACTGCTGAACCGGGAGACGCAGATCGCCCTGGCCACGGCGCCGCACACGACGATCGCCGCCCTGGTCGCCGACGCCACCCGGGTGGCCGTCGACGCGCTGCTCGACCGGTCGGGCGGCGTCGTCTGGACGGCCGCCGGGTTCGAGGCGCTCTCCACGGCGATCGCCCCGCACGTGTTGGGCGCGGTCCGCGACGTGCTGGTCGCCGTCGCGGCGGTGCTGGTCGCCGCCGGCGAGGCGGCCAGCGCCATCGACACCGCCGAGCGGGGCCCGGGGGCGGCCGCGGTCGCCGACCTGACCGCGGACATGCGCGCGCAGTGGCGGGCCGCGATCGGGCCCGGGTTCGTCGTGGCGGCGGGCGCGGCCGGGCTGCCCGACCGGGCGCGCCAGCTGCAGGCCCTGCGGATCCGGGCCGAACGGGTGCGGGAGGCCGCCGGCCGCGACCGTGAGCGGCTCGCCGAGGTCAGGGAGCTGACCGTCCTGGCCGAGGCGGCGATCGACGGCTTGCCCGCCGAACGCCGGGACGACGCGGACGTGCGGGCACTGCGCCACCTGCTGGCCGAGTACCGGGTGGCCCAGTTCGCGCAGCCGATGCGCACCTCCGTGCCGGTGTCGGCCAAGCGCATCCGGTCCGCCGCGGCCGCCCTGACCGGCTGACCGGTCTGCAGCCGGCTGACCGGGCGCCGGCCGGGCCGTTACCGGCCGTCGACCGGTCGCGCACCGGCCGCCGGGTGGCCGCGTACCGGCGCCGTGAAGCGCGGTCGGCCACCGGACCGGGGCCGGTGACAATGGTCGAGGGTGCGGTCGACGAGGGGGGTCCGATGAGACGGATGCGAATCGCGGCCGCCGCGCTGCTGTGTGCCGGGCTGGTCGCCTGCGGATCCGCCGGAGCGGGTCCCGCTCCGGTCCCGTCGCCCCTGACCGACTCGTCGACCGCCTCCCCGGCGCCGCCCGTCCAGCCCGCCGCCGCAGGTGGCGCGGTCGACCCGAGGGGCGGCCCCGGCCCCGATCCGGCCTCGGCGGCCCCCGGCGCCCCGACCACCGACCCGGCCGCCGCGTCCGGCGCGTCGGCCGATCCGGCGGCCGACGACGCCGACCAGCCGCCGCTCCCGGCGGCGTTCAGCGACGACGAGACGATGGTCTGGATCCCGGCCGGCGACCACCGGGTCCCGGGCACCCTGGCCCTGCCGGCCGACGCCGCGGGCCGCGCGGTGCCGGCGGTGCTGCTGCTGCACGGCGACCTGAGCAGCCGGGACGAGAACGGCGACATGTTCGCCCGGCTGGCCTCCGCGCTCGCCGCGCGGGGTATCGCGTCGCTGCGGATCGACTTCGCCGGCACCGGCGATTCGGAGGAGCCGGACCTGTCGCTGGACTACCCGAACATGGTGGCCGACGCCACCGCGTCCCTGGACTGGCTGCGGCAGAACCCCACGGGCGACGGCGCGATCGACCCGGACCGGGTCGCGATCCTGGGCCTGTCCCGCGGCGGCGGGATCGGCGCCACCGTCACCGGGACCGTGCCGGGTGTGGCCGCGTTCGTCTCCTGGAGCGGTGCGGTCTACAACGGGTACGACGAGGACCCGGACGGGCACGACCAGGCTCGCGAGAACGGCTACGTGCCGCTGGACTTCGGGAACCGGATCTTCAAGCTCGGCCTGAACTGGTTCGACACCATCGAGGCGTCGCACCCGCTCGACGACGTCGAGGCCTACACCGGACCCGTCCTGGCCGTCGTCGGTTCCGACGACCAGGTCGTCGACCCGCAGGTGTCGACGGACTTCCTGCAGGCCGTGGCCAGCCAGGACACCACCCTGCACGTCGTCCAGGGGGCCGACCACGGGTTCACCGTCGACCAGCAGGTGGGGGACGAGGCGATCCGGGTGACCACCGACTGGCTCGTCTCCCGGCTCGGGGCGGGCTGAGCGCCCGACCCGGACCGCTCACCCCGCGGCCGGCCGGAACCAGCTGGGCGGCCGGCCTTCGCAGTAGTGGGGCTGCCCGCAGTGGCACAGCGACGGATGGTCCGGCAGATGTCGGTGGCAGCACCAGCACTGGCGCCACGTCGCGGCGGTGGACGGCTGGACCGGTGATGGATTCCCTGACGGCCAGGGCGCGTGATCCCGCATGGATGAGGCCTCCCTCGGACGCCTCTCAGCATGGAACCGCCCCCGGCCCGGCAGCACCCCCTATCGGGTGATTTGTCCGATCACCCGGGGTGGCCGGCCGGCCGACGCGAAGCGGGCGTCGGTCCCGGTCGCGGTCGGGTCAGACCACGGGCGGCGCGGGCGGGGGCTGCTCGTCGCGCCCCGCGGCCTTGTCCACCAGGCCGTGCAGCTTCTCCTCGATCGGATCGACCTTGTCGTGGCCGACCTTCTCGCCGACGAAGTCGCCGGTCTTGGCGATCCCGTCCTTGATGGTGTCGGCGTGCTGCGCCACCAGATCCTGCGCCTTATCCTTGAGTTCGTTGAAGTCGACCATGCCGGAGCCTCCTCGAGCTCTCGCACCAGTGATGGTGATCAGCCTAGGCCGAAGGCCGGTCCGTGCCGCCGGGGCCGCCCGTGACCCCCGTGCCCCGGCGTCCGGTCACTTCAGCCGGTACGACAGGTGGGGGACGTCGATCACGAAACCTTCCCGGTCGACGGTCAACTCGTGGTGACCGTTCGGCCCCTGGTGCCGTAGCCGGGCGCCGTGCTCGGACAGCTCGACCGTGCGGTAGTGGTGGACCACGGGTTCCACGGTCAGGTCCGGGAAGTGGACCTCGGCGACCACCACCGATTCCTGGCCCAGCCGCCGGTGCAGGCCCAGCCGCCGGATGGCCAGCGAGTTGCTGAACACGCTGGCGTAGAAGTCCACGTCCAGGGCCAGGTCCAGGTCGGGCATCGGTGGGGACTTGCCGGCGCCGTCGAGCCAGGGGCCACCGGGCGTCCGCGTCAGCGACAGGCCCCGCTCGGTGACCGCCGAGTCGCTGTGCAGGGTCACCCGGCGGGTCCGACCGGCGGCGTCGCACAGCACCGAGTACGAGGCGCCGTAGCTGCGCTTGCCCACCCGCACCAGGTACCCGGACGCGCGCAGCCCGCGGTCGGTCATCACCACCCGGACGGTTTCCAGGCGTCGACCATCCTCGGATGACCAGGCGAAGAACCTGGCGGGGCCCTGATCGGCGGTCACGATGCGTACCGTATCGGTGACGTGCAGATGGCGCCGCGTCGACAGGCCGCTGCCATGTGGGGGGCAGGGCCCCCGTTCGGCGGGTACGGATTCCGGTTCGGCCTCTCTCCGGTCTCCCGGCCGGTCGAGCCGGGCAATCGCGTTGACGCGGACCGTGGTTCTCGGTCACCCTCGACGCTCGTGGGTCACCTGGAGTTCAGTGCCGTGTCGTTCGCCCTGCCGGACGGCCGACCCTTGCTGTCCGAGGTGTCCTTCCGGGTGTCCGGCGGCTCGCCGGCCGGAGCGGACGCGGGCGGCGTCACCGCGCTGATCGGGCCCAACGGCACCGGCAAGACCACCCTGCTGCGGATCGCCGACGGCACCCTGGCGCCGGACGAGGGCGCGGTGACCGGCTCCGGGACCCGCGTCGTGATGCCACAGTTCATCGGCTCCGTGCGGGACGACTCGACGGTCCGCGACCTGCTGCTCTCGGTGTCGCCGGGTCCGGTGCGGCAGGCGGCGGCCGCGGTCGACGCGAGCGAACTGCGGATGATGGAGGACGACGGCGACGAGGCCGGGCTGGCCTACGCGCAAGCCCTGGCCGACTGGGCCGACGTCGACGGCTACGGGCACGAGAACGCCTTCGACAAGGCCACTGTCGCTGCGCTCGGGGTGCCGTACGACCGGGCCAAGTACCGGGCCGTGACCAGCCTGTCCGGCGGCGAGCAGAAGCGCCTGGTGCTGGAGCTGTTGCTCGGGGGCCCGGCCGAGGTGCTGCTGCTGGACGAGCCGGACAACTACCTGGACGTGCCCGGCAAACAGTGGCTCGAGCAGAGGCTCGCGGCGACGACCAAGGCGGTGCTGCTGATCTCGCACGATCGCGAGCTGCTGGCCAACGCCGCCCGCCGCATCGTGACCCTGGAGCCCGGGGCCGCGGGCGCGACTGCCTGGGTGCACGGCGGTTCGTTCGCCACGTACCACCAGGCGCGGGACGACCGGAACTCCCGGCTCGAGGAACTGCGCCGGCGGTGGGACGAGGAGCACGCCAAGCTCAAGGCCCTCGTGCTGATGTACAAGACCAAGGCCGCGTTCAACGACGGCCTGGCCTCCCGATACCAGGCCGCGCAGACCCGGCTGGCCAAGTTCGAGGAGGCCGGGCCGCCGCAGGCGGTACCGCAGGCGCAACGGGTCTCCATGCGGCTGTCCGGCGGGCGGACCGCGAAGCGGGCCCTGGTCTGCCGCCGGCTGGAGCTGACCGGGCTGATGCAGCCGTTCGATCTGGAAGTGCACTACGGCGACCGAGTCGCCGTGCTCGGCTCCAACGGATCGGGCAAGTCGCACTTCCTGCGGCTGCTGGCGGCCGGCGGCAGCGATCCCGACGTCGAGCACCGCCCGGTCTCGGACGAGCCGCTCGACCCGGTGCCGCACACCGGGTCGGTGGTGCTCGGCTCGCGGGTGCGGCCCGGCTACTTCCGCCAGACCCACGGCCACACGGAATGGCAGGGCCGGACCCTGCTCGACATCCTGCACCGGGGCGACGACCACCGGGCCGGCATGGGCCGGGAGCAGGCGGCCCGGGCGCTGGACCGGTACGGGCTGGCCCGGTCGGCCGAACAGCCGTTCCAGACCCTCTCCGGCGGCCAGCAGGCCCGGTTGCAGATCCTGCTCCTCGAGCTGTCCGGCGCCACCCTGCTGCTGCTCGACGAGCCGACGGACAACCTCGACCTGCACTCGGCCGAGGCCCTGGAGCAGGCGCTCGACGCCTTCGCGGGCACGGTCGTCGCCGTCACTCACGACCGCGCGTTCGCCCGCACCTTCGACGCCTACCTGATCTTCGACGCCGACGGCCGGGTGCGCCTGTCCGACGAACCCGACTGGGCCCTCGCCCGCGTCCGCCGCCCCCGCTGACCTGTCCCCTGATCAGCCCCGCCCCCTGACCCGCCCCGCCCCCTGACCCGCCCCGCCCCTCCGGCGCCCCCTTGTCGCGCGGATCAACTACCCCGGCGCGGACGAAGTCGTTGACAATGACCACTGCCGTCACATTCGGGGCGATTTGATCCGCGCGGCTGTCCACAGCCCCGCCGCGCGGATGAAGTCGTCGACTCCGGTCTCACGGGTCACATTTCGTGTGACTTGATCCGCGCCGGCGTAGATGATCCGCGCGGGCGGGCTCGCCCCGGGGTGGGTGGATCCGGGGGCCGGCTCGCCGGGGTCAGGTGAAGGCGGCGACGATGGGGGCGAAGCGGGCGATCTCGACCGGGCCGGTGAGGTCGGGCAGGCTCACGAAGACGGTGTCGACGCCCTTCGCGGCCAGATCGGCGTAGCGGGCGATGTGCGCGGCGGGCGGGCCGGCGTGGTGCGCGGCGGCGTAGGTGGCGGCCGAGGACCGGCCGCGGTGCCGCTCGACCAGCCGGGCCACCTCGTCCGGATCGGCGCCGACGATCGGCAGGTCGAGCACGGTCGTCCGCAGCTCGTCCACGGGACGGCCGGCCGCCGCGGCGTGACCGCGGAAGACGGCCAGCTTCCGATCCAGGTCGGCGGTCGAGGGCAGGTTGCAGCCGTCGCCCAAGGTCGCGGCGATCCGCAGGGTGCGCCGCTCCCCGCCGCCCCCGACCAGGATCGGGATCGGTCCCGGCCGCGGGTAGCAGGTCGTCTCCGGGAACCGGCCGATTGGTTTGGTGCCCGGACCCCAGAACGCGCGGAGCACCCCGATCGTCTCGGCGAGCGCGTCGAGCCGGGCCCCCGGCGGCGGGAAGGTCGGCCCGCCGAAGGCGCTGCCCGGCAGTCCGTACGCGGCGTGCTCACGGGCGAACCAGCCGGCCCCCAGTCCGCAGAACACCCGGCCCGGGGCCACGGAGTCGAGCGTGGCGAGCATCTTGGCCAACAGCGGTGCGGAACGGAACGTCACCGGTGTGACCAGTGGGCCCACGTGGATCCGGTCGGTGACGCCGGCCAGGAAACCGAGTGTCACGTAGGCCTCCGGGATGGGATCCCACGCCCGGCCGACCTGCGGAATCTGGATCAGGTGGTCCATCACGGACAGCGCGGCGAACCCGGCCTGTTCGGCGGCGATCGCGACGTCGCGCAGCCAGCCGCGGGGGTCGGCGCCCCACGGGAACGCCGACACCTGCAGCCCGAACCGCAGCCCCGGGCCGTCGGGACGCGGCCCGCCCGTCCCGACGGGCACCCCGCCTGTCCCGGTCCCGCCCGCCCCGCCGGGCCCACCGCCCGTCCCGACGAGCGCGCCACCCGACCCGGATCCGGCCGACTCCGCCGCGACCGGGGCCGACGGAACCGGCGGCCCGGTGTCGACCGACAGGACGATGTCGAGACCGTCCTCGGCCAGGTCGAGCTGGGCGGTCCGCCGGTGTTGCGAGCGCAGCGCCGGCGCGGGCACCGGCCGGTCCCGGTCCCGGTTGCGGGCGCGGCAGACGTCGAGCGCGGTGGTGAACACGACGGCGACGCAGGGCAAACCGGCCGCGCGACCGAGGGCGATCACGGACCGCCGCCGGGCGTGGTCCAGCCCGAGGGTGTCCACCACCGTGGTCAGTCCCCGCCGCAGCCGGGCCCCGACGACCGCGTCGAGCACCGCGAACGCATCCGCCGAGGCGTCCAGGTCGGCTTCGCCGCTGCCCACCATCGCCCGCAGGGCATCCGCCGAGACCACCTCGTTCCCGGCGAAATATGTTCGCGCCCAGGTGGTCTTGCCCGAGCCGGCCGGCCCGACCAGGACGACCAGAGCGGGCCGGGGCAGGTCGATCACGGCCCGGCCACGCTGCGCACCAGCGGCCCGGTGCGGTGCCGGACCGGGGTGTCCAACGCGATCGCCGTCGACGCGCGGACGACGGCGGGGTCCCGCACGACGTCGTCGATCACCCGCTGCAGGTCGGCGTTGTCCCGGGAGACCAGCTGCACCAGCAGGTCCGCGTCCCCGGTGATCGTGTGCACCTCGATCACCTCGGGGATCGAGGCCAGATGATCGACCACCTCGCGCCGGCCGCGGCCCTGCGCGATCTCCACCGTGACGAAGGCGGTGACCGGGAAACCGAGAGCGGCCGGATCGACCGTGGGGGCGAGATCGGCGATCACTCCCGAGCGCTGCATCCGGTCGAGCCGGGCCTGCACCGTGTTGCGGGCGGCGCCGATCCGGCGGGCCGCCTCCAGTACGCCGACCCGGGGTTCGGCCGCGAACAACTCCAGGATCCGCGCGTCCAGCCGATCGATCACCGGAACTCTCCGTCCTGAGCATTCTGCTCAGTCCACAGCCGCAACAGCTGATCATCCTGCGCACAATGCGCGTCACGTGAGCGAAGTATTGCCCAGCCGGACCGGCTGTGCCAATCCTGATCGGAATCCCACCACCGCACCGACGCGAAGGCGGATTCCCGATGACGAGCACGATCAACCCGCCCACCGGCTCCCGGCCCGGCGCACGCCGCGGGGGCGCCGATCCGGACGAACCGTCCGACGAGGCCCTGCGCGATCTGGTCGGCCTGGTCGACCACGACGTCGCCGACGACCCGTTCCCGGTACTCGGCATGGATGCGGTGGTCTTCGTCTGCGGCAACGCCACCCAGTCCGCGCAGTACTTCCGGACCGTCTGGGGCATGGACCTCGTCGCCTACCGGGGCCCGGAAACCGGTCACCGCAGTGATGTCTCGTACGTGCTCAGGTCGGGTTCGGCCCGGTTCGTGCTCACCGGCGGGGTCGCCCCGGGCAGTCCGCTGCTGGACGTGCACCGCGAGCACGGGGACGCGGTGATCGACCTGGCGATGGAGGTCGGTGACGTCGACCGCTGCATCGACCAGGCCCGCCGGCAGGGCGCCCGGGTGCTCGTCGAACCGCATGACGAGGCCGACGAGCACGGAACCGTCCGGAGCGCCGCGATCGCCACGTACGGCCACGTCCGGCACACCCTGGTCGACCGGCGGCGGTATCGCGGCCCCTACCGGCCGGGCTACCGGGCCATCGCACCGGACGGCCGGCGCAGCTCGCCCCGGCTGTTCCAGGCCCTGGACCACGCGGTCGGCAACGTCGAGCTCGGCCGCATGGACGAATGGGTCGACTTCTACAACCGGGTGATGGGTTTCGTGAACATGGCGGAGTTCGTCGGCGACGACATCGCCACCGAATACTCGGCGCTGATGAGCAAGGTGGTGGCGAACGGCAACCACCGGGTCAAGTTCCCGCTCAACGAGCCGGCCGTGGGCAAGCGCAGGTCGCAGATCGACGAGTACCTGGAGTTCCACGCCGGTCCCGGCTGCCAGCATCTCGCCCTGGCCACCGGCGACATCCTGCGCACCGTCGACGCGCTGCGCGACCGCGGGGTGCAGTTCCTGGACACCCCCGACGCCTACTACGACGATCCCGAGCTGGCCGCGCGCATCGGGTCGGTCCGGGTCCCGGTCGCCGAGCTCAAGCGGCGCCGCATCCTGGTCGACCGGGACGAGGACGGCTACCTGTTGCAGATCTTCACCCGGCCGCTGGGTGACCGCCCCACGATTTTCTTCGAGATCATCGAGCGGCACGGCTCTCTCGGTTTCGGCAAGGGCAACTTCAAGGCGCTGTTCGAGTCGATCGAGCGGGAGCAGGCGGCCCGCGGGAACCTGTGACCGGCCCGGCGGGGTCAGGCCGGCCCGGGCCGCACGGTGCCGGTGACCTCACCCAGACGCAGCCGGCCGCCCCCGGTGGAAGGGGCGGTCGCGCCGATCGTGACGACGTCGCCGTCGGCCAGGAACGTGCGCGACGCGCCGCCGGCGAGCGGGACCGGTCGGGTGCCGTTCGCGGACAGCTCCAGCAGCGACCCGGCCTCGTCGGGGGCCGGACCGGACACCGTGCCGGAGGCGAGCAGGTCGCCGGTCCGCAGCGGCGACCCGTTGCTGGTCAGGTGGGCGAGCAGTTGCGGTCCCGTCCAGTACATGGCCGCGAACGGCGGCCGGCTCACCTCCGTCCCGTTGACGGCGACCGTCAGGGTCAGGTCCAGACCCCAGGGCAGGCCGCCGCCGTCGGCCAGGTGGGGCAGCAACCGGTGGGTGCGCCGGGGCGGCTCGACGCGGGCGGCGGCCAGCGCGGCCAGCGGCGTGATCCAGGCGCCCAGCGAGGTGGCGAACGACTTGCCCAGGAACGGGCCGAGCGGTCGGTACTCCCAGGCCTGGATGTCGCGCGCGCTCCAGTCGTTGAGCAGCGCGACGCCGAAGACGTGCCGGGCGAAGGCGGCGCCGGAAACCGGAACCCCGAGTGCGGAGCCCACTCCGACGACGTAGGCGAGTTCCGCCTCCAGGTCCAGCCGGCGGGTCGGCCCGAACGTCGGCTCCGCGCCGGGCAACCGGGACTGGCCGGCCGGCCGGATCACCGGGGTGCCGGAGACGACGACGCTGCCGGCCCGCCCGTGATAGCCGATCGGCAGGTGTTTCCAGTTGGGCGGCAACGGATCCGCGTCCGGGCGGAACATCCGGCCGACCGCGGTGGCATGCCACTGGCTGGCGTAGAAGTCGACGTAGTCGGCGACGGTGAACGGCAGCAGCATCCGCACCGATCCGGCCGGGTGCAGGTGCGGTTCGACGGCCGACCGCCGGCCGGCGTCGGTCACCAGGGCGGTGGCCAGCCCGCGAACCGCGGACCAGGCGCCCGGCCCGGCGGCCAGCAGGGGGTCGAGCGAGGGGGCGGTCAGCAGTCCGGCGACGTCCGGGTCGACTGCGACGCCGGCCCCTGCACCACGGTCGCCCGCACCGCCCCGGACCGTGCGGGCGGAACCGGTCGCCCCGGCCAGGTCCAGCGCGTAGCCGCCGATCCGGACGCCCACCCGCGGTCCGTCACCGGGATCGAACACCCCGTACGGCAGATGGTCCTCGTCGAACCCCGATCCGGCGGCGCCGGGCACCCACGACCCCACGGCGGAACCCTAGACCCCAGGAGCGGTGATGGCCCACTACCGGCGCGTCGGTGACGTTCCCCCCAAGCGGCACACCCAGTTCCGGGACGCGCAGGGCGAGTTGCTGCGGGAGGAGCTGATGGGGGAGGAGGGCTTCTCCTCGGACTCGTCGCTGCTCTACCACCGCGGCATCCCGTCGGCGATGGTCGACGCCCGCATCTGGGACCTGCCCGACCTGGGCACCACGCCCAATCACCCGCTCAAGCCCCGGCACCTGAAGCTGCACGACCTGTTCGGCGACGACGACCCCGACCGCGACGTGGTGACCGGGCGGCGGCTGATCCTGGGCAACGCCGACGTCCGCATCTCCTACGTCCGGGCGACGGCGCCGAGCCCGCTGTACCGCAACGCGATCGGCGACGAGTGCGTGTTCGTCGAGGCCGGCTCGGGGACCGTCCAGACGGTCTTCGGCGAGTTGCCCGTCGAGACGGGCGATTTCGTGATGATCCCGCGCGCGACGGTGCACCGCTGGCGGCCGGACGGGCCGCTGCGCGCCTACGTCGTCGAGGCCGCCGGCCACATCGGGCCGCCGCGCAAGTACCTGTCCCGTGGCGGGCAGCTGCTGGAGCATTCGCCGTACTGCGAGCGGGACCTGCACGGCCCGGCGGCGCCATTGCTCGTCGACGACCCCACCGACACCGCGGTCCACACCAAGCACCGCGGGAACGGTCCGGGCGGCATCGTCGGGTCGATCGTGGTCGGCCCGCACCATCCGTTCGACGTCGTCGGCTGGGACGGCTGCCTGTACCCGTACACGTTCAACGTCGGCGACTTCGAGCCGATCACCGGCCGCGTGCACCAGCCGCCGCCGGTGCACCAGGTGTTCGAGGGCCCGAACTTCGTCATCTGCGCGTTCGTGCCGCGCAAGGTCGACTACCACCCGCTGGCCGTCCCGGTGCCGTACTACCACTCCAACGTCGACAGCGACGAGATCATGTTCTACGTCGCGGGGGACTACGAGGCGCGCAAGGGCTCCGGCATCGGGCCCGGCTCGGTCAGCGTGCACCCGGGCGGGCACTCGCACGGCCCGCAGCGCGGCGCGGTGGAGGCCTCGCTGGGCAAGGACTACTTCGACGAGCTCGCCGTCATGGTCGACACGTTCCGGCCGCTGGAGCTGGGCGAGGGCGGCCGGGCGGTCGACGACGGCGCTTACGCGTGGACGTGGTCGGGCCGCGGGCCCGGCTGACCCGACGCCGGCGACATTCACCCCGCCGAGCGTTCGGCCAGATCACCGGGGAGCGGAGTCAGGGGCGCCGGCGGACCAGCAGCACGGAGTCGTCGAGCGTGGCCTCCTGCCCGTCCGGTCCGGTGGCGGGCCGGGTGCGCACCTGCGCGATCAGCACCTCCCAGTCGGCGCCCAGGGCCAGCGCGGCGAGATCGCCGTCGGGGGTGGGGAACACCATCGTCGGGTCGCCGGCCATGCCCGACCACGGCGGCGCGGCCGCGTGCGCCACGCTGAGCAGGTGCCCGCCCGGAGCGACCAGGCCGGCGGCGCGGCGCAGCACCTGCTCCCGGCCGAAGGCCAGCGGGGACTGCAGGAAGCAGGCCGTCACCAGGTCGAAGGTCTCGTCGGTGCGCCAGGTCTCCAGGTCGACGGTCCGGAAGTGCGCGGTCAGCCCGCGGTCGGCGGCGGCGCGGGTCGCGCGGGCCACCGCGGTGGGGGAGATGTCGACCCCGGTGACCGCCCAGCCCCGCTCGGCCAGCCAGATCGCATCCCCGCCCTCGCCGCAGCCCAGGTCCAGGGCGCGGCCGGCGGGCAGGTCGGCGACGGTGTCGACCAGCATCCGGTTGGGCCGGCCGGACCAGATCGCGTCCTTCTCGCCGTACCGGCTCTCCCAGAACTCGGTCGGGTCGTCGGTGGTGGGCCCGGCGCCGTGCGCGGCGTGCTGGTGCGTCATGCCGACCAGCCTGCCCACCCGACGCGCAGATGGCAAGGTGAGTTGCCGGAACGGCAAAGCGTCAGTCGCGGTCGGGGTACTGCACGTCGATCCGCAGGTCGTCCGTCGTCCCGCGCAGGCCGGTGACGTACCCACCGGCCGAGCCGACGGCCAGCAGCTGCTCGATCAGGTCGTCGCCGGTCAGGGTCATGGGCTCCAGGCCGGCGGCCCGGGCCTCGAACTCACCGCGGGCGGCGTGCCCGCCCTCGGTGAGCTTGCGCAGCGATCCGGTGGAGGCCAGGGAGCCCCGGGCCACCCCCATCAGGCCGAGCGCGTCGTCCAGGGCTTCGACCAGCGCGTCGCGGTTGCCCTCGCACATGGCCCGGATGAGCTCGGGCCGGGTGCCGGCGACCCGGGTGCCGTCGGCGAACGAGGACGCGGCCAGGGCCAGGGCCAGCGCCCCGCCCTGCGCGCCGACCTGCGCCAGGGCCAGGGCCATGACGTGCGGCAGGTGCGAGATGCGGGCCACCGCGGAGTCGTGCGCGGCCGCCTCGGCCGGGACCACCCGGCTGCCGACCGCCAGGGCCAGCGCGGCGACCGCGGACCAGTCGGCCGGCTCGGACTCCTCGGTCAGGCAGGTGACCCAGGCGGCGCCGTCGAACAGCCTCGGGTCGCCGGCGGCCCAGCCGGAGTGCGCGGTCCCCGCCCTCGGGTGCGCGCCGATGAACCGGGCCCGCGGGGCGAGCGCGTCGACCTGCTCGGCGACGACGGCCTTGATGCTGGCCACGTCGGTCAGCCGGACGGTCGGGGCGTGCTCGTCGACCGCGCGCAGCAACTCGGGGAACGAGGTCACCGGGGCGGCCAGGACGACCAGCGCGTCCTGCGCGACCGCCGCGCGCAGCGCCGCCGGGAGGGAGGCGGCGACCGCCAGCCCGTCGGCGGCGGCCGCGTCCCGGGTGGCCGGGCTGGGCGACCAACCGCTGACCGGCAGGAACGGGCCCGCCGCCCGGGCCAGCGATCCGCCGATCAGGCCCAGCCCCAGCACGCACACCGACGGCGGCAGGAGCCGCGCCAGGTCGGTCGGGGCGGCGCCGGCATCCATCCCCCCATCATCGCCGGTGCCGGACCGGGCCGGTCCGCCGACCCCCGTCCGCGGACCGTGGCGTGGCCCCCGCGGCGGGAAGGCCGTAACGTTTCCCAGGTGAGTACGAGCGGGACGACAACGACCGAGGGCTTCGGGGTCGCGGTGACCCGCGAGGACACCACGTGGCGCTGTTCGCTGCTCGCGCCCGAGCTGCTGGACGACCTGGACGGGGTGATCACCGGCCTGCGGCGGGTGGCCTCCAGCGGTCCGGTCTTCGCCATGCTGGCCGTGGACGACGAATTCTTCGTCATCGTGCGGCCGATCCCGGGTGGGGCGACCCTGCTGCTGTCGGACGCGACCGCGGGCCTGGACTACGACATCGCCGCCGACGTGCTGGACCTGCTGCAGATCCAGATTCCCGAGGACGACGAGATCGACGACGACCCCTGGCCGGAGGGCGATCTCGGTCTGCTGGCCGATCTGGGCCTGTCCGAGCAGGAGATGCAGCTGATCGTCGACGACGTCGATCTCTACCCGGACGAGCAGCTGACCATGATCGCCGCCCGGTGCGGCTTCGCCGACGCGTTCGGCAAGATCCTCGAGAAGGTCTGACCGACCCGGCGATGGGCGGCCCGGTCCCGCCGGTGTGCCGGTGACGCCCGTCCGGGCCGCCGATGAGGCGCTGCTGCGGCGCGCCCTGGCGCTGGCCGACCGGGCGCCGGACACCGGGGACGTGCCGATCGGCGCGCTGGTGGTGGACGCCGCCGGCCGGATTCTCGGCGAGGGCTGGAACCGGCGGGAGGCGACAGGCGACCCGACCGCGCACGCCGAGATCCTCGCCCTGCGCGCGGCCGCGACCCGGACCGGTCGCTGGAACCTGGCCGGTGCCACCCTGGCTGTCACGGTGGAGCCGTGCACGATGTGCGCGGGCGCGATCGGGCTGGCCCGCATCGACACCGTGGTGTTCGGCTGCTGGGAACCCAAGACGGGGGCGGCCGGCTCGCTGTGGGACGTGCTGCGGGACCGGCGGCTGACCCATCGGGTCCAGGTCCGCGGGGGCGTGCTGGAGGCGGAGTGCTCCGCCCGGCTGCGGGACTTCTTCGCCGCTCACCGGCCGGACCGGCCCGGCCCGGGAGAATGAGCGGCATGCAGCTCGGCGTCTACAGCTTCGGCGACATCCATCCCGACCCCGTCACCGGCGAACGCACCTCGCCGGCCCGCCGGTTGGCCGACCTGCTGGAGCGGATCCGGCTGGCCGAGGAGGTGGGGCTGGACTTCTTCGGCATCGGTGAGCACCACCGGCCGGACTACGCGGTCTCCGCGCCCGGCACCGTGCTGGCCGCCGCGGCCGCGCAGACCAGCCGGATCGGGCTCGGCAGCGCGGTCACCGTGCTGTCGACCGAGGACCCGGTCCGGGTCTACCAGCAGTTCGCCACGATCGACCTGATCTCGTCCGGCCGGGTCGAGCTGATGGCCGGCCGGGGTTCGTTCATCGAGTCGTACCCGCTGTTCGGCGCCGAGCTGGGCGACTACGACGCGCTCTACGACGAGAAGATCCAGCTGCTGCTGCAGATCGACGCGGGCAACCCGGTGACCTGGTCGGGGCAGTTCCGGCCGGCGCTGACGAACGCGGTGATCCTGCCCCGGCCGTACCCGAAACCGGGCCTGGGCGAGCATCTGCGGATCTCCGTGGCCACCGGCGGCAACCCTGAATCGTCCGTCCGCGCGGGGCTTCTCGGCCTGCCGGTGAACTACGCCATCATCGGCGGCCAGCCCGCCCGGTTCGCCCCGCTGGTCGATCTGTACCGGCGGGCGTTCGCGCAGACCGAGCGGCCCGGCGCGGTCGCCGAGGTCGGGGTCTCGGGCATGGGCTTCCTGGCCGACGACGGGCGGGCGGCCGAGACGTTCTTCCCGTACTGGCTGGACTCGATGCGCCGGATCGCCCGCGAGCGCCGCTTCCCGCTGCCCGACCGCGCCTCCTACGACGCACAGGCCGCGCCCGGCGGCGCGTACTTCATCGGCGCGCCCGAGCAGGTCGCCGAACGCATCGTCGACCTGCACGCGGTGCTGCGGCACGACCGGCAGGGCTTCCAGATGGACCTGTCCAGCGTGCCCCAGGCCGACTCGCTGCGGGCGATCGAGCTGCTGGGGACCAGGGTCGCGCCGCTGGTCCGGGCGGCCGTCGGCTGACCGGCGGCGGCGTGGACGGGCCCGCTGCACGTTAGTTGTCCGGACAAGTAAGCACAGGTTCGGCCATGTCTATTGCGCACGATCGAATTGCCGTGCACACTGAGTCGGACGTACGACGGTCGGTGGTCCACCCGCCGACATCAGGGACGGTCGCGTCGACCGCCCTGCCACCTCAGGCCCCTGGTCCGCGCCCAACGCCGTGTGCGGACCAGTGGTGGCAACGCCGATGGGTGCCCAACGCGCGCCTCGCGGCCTGCCCACCATCCGATGCCGAACGAAGGAGTTCCGCGCATGCGAGCAGTACGAGTGGTCGGTTACCACCAGGATCTGGAGCTGACCGAGATCGACAAGCCCGAGGTCACCGGGCCGTTCGACGTGATCGTCAAGATCGGCGGGGCCGGCGTGTGCCGCACCGATCTGCACATCCTGGAGGGCCAGTGGGCCCCGAAGACGAACGTGCCGCTGCCCTACACGATCGGCCACGAGAACGCCGGCTGGGTCGATGCGATCGGCAGCGCCGTCACCAACGTCAAGGTCGGCGACAAGGTCATCATGCACCCGCTGATCACCTGCGGGCTGTGCCGGGCCTGCCGCTTCGGCGACGACGTGCACTGCGAGAACTCGCAGTTCCCGGGCATCGACACCAACGGCGGGTACGCCGAGTACCTCAAGACGTCGGCGCGCAGCGTCGTGAAGATCGACGACTCGCTGGAGCCGGCCGACGTGGCCGCGCTGGCCGACGCCGGGCTGACCGCCTACCACGCCGCCGCGAAGGCGGCCCGCAAGCTGCGGGCCGGCGACCGCTGCGTGATGATCGGCGCCGGCGGCCTGGGCCACATCGGCATCCAGGTGCTCAAGGCGCTCTCCCCGGCCGACCTGATCGTGGTCGACCGCAACCCGGACGCGCTGAAGCTGGCCCAGGAGATCGGCGCCGACATCACCGTGGTCGCCGACGGCACCGAGGTGCAGCAGGTGCTGGAGCTGACCGGTGGCCACGGGGCCGAGCAGGTCATCGACTTCGTCGGTGAGGGCGGCTCGACGGCCAAGGGCCTGGACATGACCCGGCGGGCCGGTGACTACCACGTGGTCGGTTACGGCGAGAACGTCGACATCGCCACCATCGACATCATCTCCACCGAGCGCAACATCATCGGCAACCTGGTCGGCTCGTACAACGACCTGGTCGAGCTGATGGCGCTGGCCGCGCGGGGCAAGGTCACCCTGCACACCGCCAAGTACAAGCTGGACGACTTCCAGCAGGCGATCGACGACCTGGACGCGGGCAAGGTCCGCGGCCGGGCGATCCTGATCCCATAACCCGACCGTCCGGCCGGCGGTGGATCCCGCGGTCGGGCCGGCGCGGATCCAGACCGACGAACCCCGGCGAGCAGCCAATGGCGCCCTGCTCGCCGGGGTTCGTCGTCGTTGCGGCTCCGGTGACGGTGCCGCGGATCAGCTCTCCGCGCCCTTGCCGCGCAGGGTGACCCAGGCCAGGACGGCGGCCGCGAGCACCAGCACGACGGCGATCGCCGCGGTGAACACGACCCCGCCGTCGAACGCGTGCCGGGCCGAATCCAGCAGCTGCGTCGCGGCCGGCTCGGGCAGCGTGGCCGCGACCGCGGTCGCCCCGCCCAGCGTCTCGCCGGCCGTCGCCGCGGCGGTCGCGTCGAGCCCGGCCGGCACCACGACGCGGGCGGCGTAGACGGCGGACAGGATCCCGCCGAGCACCGCCGTGCCCAGCACCGCGCCCAGCTCGTAGGCGGTCTCGGAGATCGCCGACGCCGCGCCGGCCTTGTCGGCCGGCACGCTGGACACGATGACGTCGTTGGAAATCGTCTCGGCGGCCCCGATGCCCAGGCTGAGCAGCATGAACGCGGCGCCCAGGCCCCAGGCGGACGGGTCGTCCGCGGTGAACAGGATCGCCACGTAGCCCGCGGCGCTGATCACCAGACCGCCGGCCACCACGAGGCGCGGCGAGAGCACGCGCACCAGCGGCACCACGGCCAGGCCGGCGACGATCGTCACGACCAGGCCGGGCAGCAGGATCAGGCCGGACTGCATCGGGCTGTAGCCGAGCACCAGCTGCAGGTGCTGGGCGACGAAGAACAGGAAGCCGACGAGCGCGAACACGGCCAGCAGGTTGGCCAGCACCGCACCGGTGAACGCCGACCGGCGGAACAGCCGGACGTCGAGCATCGGGTTGGCCCGGGTCAGCTGGCGGCGGACGAAGGTCGCCCCGGCCAGCAGGCCCAGCACGACCAGGCCCAGCGCGGTGACCGAGAGGCCGTCGTGGGCGATCGACTTGATCGCGTACACCAGCGGCACCATGGTCAGCAGGGACAGCGCGATGCTGACGACGTCGACCGCGCCCGGGTTCGGGTCCTTGGACTCCGGCACGAAGACGGGCGCCAGGATCAGCAGCAGCACCAGCACCGGGACGGCCATCAGGAAGGCCGAGCCCCACCAGTAGTGCTCGAGCAGGAAGCCGCCGACGATCGGGCCGAGGGCGGCGCCGCCGGAGAACCCGGCGGCCCAGATGGCGATGGCCAGCCGGCGCTGCTGCCGGTCGACGAACAGGTTGCGCAGCAGCGACAGGGTCGCCGGCATCAGCATGGCGCCGAAGAAGCCCAGCGCCGCACGGGCGGCGATCAGCCATTCCGCGCTCGGCGCGTACGCGGCCAGCGCGCTGACCGTGGCGAAGCCGACGGCGCCGATGAGCAGCAGCCGGCGACGGCCGATCCGGTCGGCCAGGCTGCCCATCGAGACGAGCAGGCCGGCCAGCACCAGCGGGTAGATGTCGACCATCCACAGCAGCTGGGTGCCGGTGGGGGCCAGGGCCTGCGAGATCGAGGGCAGGGCGAACGAGAGCACCGTCGCGTCGACGGCGACCAGCAGCACCGGCAGCATCAGGACGGCCAGGGCCGTCCATTCGCGGGCGCCGGCCCGGTGGGCGAGCGGGGTGACCGGTGCGCCGGGCGCCGTGGTGGCGCGCGGGTCCATGGTCGAGGTCATGACGTCACAGCTCCAAAGTCGTGTTACTTGTACTAACAACTATACCGACCAGACGGTACAGTAACAAGGGTGGTTGTCCGGTTGTTCCCGGGATCACCCGGCCGGCGGCCGGGGCGCTACCGTTGACGCCGTGCCGCCTCCCCCTGCCGCCCGCGACCGGGTGCTCGACGCGTTCGAGCGGTTGCTGGTCGACCGTGGGGAGCGCGCGGCGACCCTGGACGCCGTGGCCCGCGAGGCGGGGGTGTCCAAGGGCGGGCTGATCTACCACTTCCCGTCCCGCGAGGCGATGGTCGAGGGCCTGCTCGACCGGCTGCGGGCGCGCGCGGCCGAGGACGACGAGCTGATGCGGCAGGCGGCCGAAGGCGTCGTCTCGTACTTCCTGCGCACCTCGCAGGGAGCCGACACCCCGTTCGACCGCACCCTGGTCGCCGCCACCCGGCTGCGGTCGCACGCGGCCGCCCGCGAGACCCTGGCCGGGGTGCAGGGCCGGTGGTACGACTCGGTGCTCGCCGCCGTCGGCGACCCGACCATCGCCCAGATGGTCATGCTGATGGCCGACGGGCTCTACTACAACGCCTCCGCACCCGACGCCCTGGCCTCCACCGGCACGCACCAGTACCAGGCCGACGTCGATGAGCTGGTTCGCCTGGTCGCCGAGCTCGTGCGGTTGCGTGCGGGCGACGGGGTGGCCGGGCGTGACGAGGTGGCCGGGTAGCCGGGCGGGTGAGCCGGACGCGACGTGTGGTGGCGGGTGGCCGAGGGGTGGCCGCCGGCGGGCGGGCGGTGGCCGGTGACCTGCGTGCTGCGGCCGGTGACGGCCCGCCGGGTGGCGTCTGAGGCCTCCGGCAGCCGGTATAGTTTCCGCCGGTAGCGTGTCCGAGCGGCCGAAGGAGCACGCCTCGAAAGCGTGTGAGGGGGCAACTCCTCCGTGGGTTCAAATCCCACCGCTACCGCCACGACCAGCACAAACGCCGAGCGCCTCCACCAGAAGCGCTCGGCGTTCGGCTTTCAACCGAGTGTGCAGAAGGTGCCCCTTCCGCCGCCGGGAAGGGGCACCTTCTGCACACTCGCGGGTCCGGACGAGCTGTCGTGCCGCCGAACGAGCCGGGGCCGGTCCAGGATCGGCGAGCTCGGTTCGAGACCCGGTCGTCCGCAGCCCCGCACCGTTGACGGCACCGGCGCCATCACCGGCTGGGCTCGCAGTGATGGCAGGGGTACCGCGATCAAGCGGCCGGGCGGGGTTCGTCGCGGCCGCCCGAGTCTCCGCCGGCTGGGCTCGGCGGGCGGGTACCCCGGTCGGCGCTGACGGCACCCGCCCCATTCATCCCGGCCCGCAACGGCACGGCTCGCGTTCACTCAACGGCCGTCGGCCCCGGCCGCGGCCGCACCAAAGCCCCGTTGCACCACCCGCTGACCGGCGAAGGCACGACCCTCCCCGGAAACGCCGACGGCCGGCGACCCTTCCGCGAGGGAAGAGGCCGCCGGCCGCCGAGGCGCGTCCGGGTCAGGGATTGGTGATCGAGAACCGGGTGAAGTTCGCGGTGATCGGGGTGCTGGAGCCACCGCCGGAGACCAGGATGCCGGCCTTGGCGCTGGTGGAGAACCAGCCCATCGGATCCTTGGGCAGCTGCTTGGTGCCGACCATCACCGGCGTGCCGCCGTTGATCGAGTAGGACCCCCAGACCTGGTCCAGCGGGTAGCCGCGCACCTTGTAGGTGTCGACGTTGGGCTGGATGCCGTCGGGCTGGCTGCTGTTGCCGTTGATGATCAGGTCGACGGTGCTGGCCGTGGCCAGCGCCGGCACCGAGACGGAGGCGACGACGGTCGCGGTCCCGCCCTGCTCGTAGAGCACGGTCAGGTGCGGGTCGGTGCCGTTGCCGTTGTGCTCGATCTCGACCTTGAAGTAGTTGTTCTGGTCCGGCCCGAAGAACGCCGCGATCTGCTGGTAGTTCGCGGTCAGCGCGGGGATCGGCCCGGCGATCCGCGCCTTCACCGTGAACGACGTCCGCGAGGCGTCGAACAGGTTGTAGAGCGCGTTCTGCTGGCTGTTGATGCCGTTCGCCATCTCACCCGGCGTGCTGGTCAGCGCCAGGCCCGACGTGGTGTACGAGATGTTCGCGGCGTTGCACTGGGTGCCGCCGCTGTTGGGCAGCACCGCGTCGAAGCCGGCGACGACGCACTGTCCGGTCACCGAGCCGCCCGCGGTGAGCGTGCGGTTGAGCGACGCGCTGCCGGGCGCCGTGGCCACGCCGACCTCGGGGGCGGCGTTGGTCAGCAGGAACACGACGTCCTGGTAGTCGTTGTTCTTGTACGCCGGGATGCGGGTCACGTCGGTGGCCAGGATCCAGGTGTTCGGGATCAGCACGTGGCCCGGTCCGTAGGCCGGGAACACCCGGAAGCCCTTGCCGTAGTGCGGCGGGGTGACGTCGGCGTTGGTGGTGCTGTGCAGCACGTTCAGGCCGTCGTCGGTGAAGTTCACGTCGTAACCGTTGCCGTTGTAGATCCCGAAGGCCCCGGTCGGCGTGAACGTCGTGCCGCCGGTGGTGCTGGGCAGGAGCTTCTGGTTCTGGTTGTACGGCCCGGGCGCGGCGCTGTCGGCGGGGAAGCTGAACAGCTGGCTGCAGGTCGAGCTGCAGGGCGTGGTCACGGCCGCGCCCTTGGCGAACCATCCGGTCTGGCCGAACGTGTAGGTCGTGCGCCCGCTGTAGTGGGCGATCGGGGTGAGGGTGACCGGCTTGCTGGTGTCGGCGCGCACGAAGTACGGCACCTGCACCTGGTCGCTGTTCGGCAGCGGGCGCAGCGGACCCAGCGCGCGGCGGGCCGCGCCGCTGCCGTTGGACGTCACGTCGGTGTAGCCGAAGGCGGAGGTGATCTGGTCCAGCACCGGCTCGTTGGTGCCCTCGTTGCCACACGGGTTGAGGCCGGCCAGGTCGACCGAACCGGTCGGCGCGTTGCCCGCGTCGCTGCTGAAGGTCAGGCTGCCGAACCGCTGCATGGCGCTGACCTGGGTGGGGTCGGTGGCGCAGAAGCTGTTCGGCCCGGGCGTGAATAGCACGGCGATCGTGGCGGTGGTGCCCGGTGCGATCGTGATGCTGGTCGGCTGGCCCGAGGCCAGCTGGAAGCTGCTCGCGTCCGTCCCGCCGATCGCGATGTTGGACACCGTGAGCGGGCTGCTGCCGTTGTTGCTCAGGGTCACGTTCTGCGCGGGCGTCGGCGCCTGCTTGACGGTCGAGAACACCAGTCGCGACGTCGGCAGGCCCAGCAGGCCGTCCAGCGGCGCGCTCACCGCGAGCGAGGACGGCCCGCCGACGGCCGGCGTCACCGTGACGAAGTCCAGCTTGGTGTTGGTGCCGCCGGTCGGATCCAGCGTGAGGAAGCCGTCGCTGACGGTGACCTGCTTGGTGACCGTGGCCCAGCGGTTGGTGCTGGTCGGCACGAAGTTGTCGATGATGACGACCGCGTTGGCCGTCCCGGGCTCGGCGGTGATCTCGTTGACCGAGTTCGTGGCGCTGGCCTCGCCGACCGCGACCGTCACGTTGTAGGTGCCGTTGGCCAGCGCGTACTGCCACACGCCCGTGGCCGGGTTGCCGGAGCCGGCGGGCGCCTGCATGTGGATGAACGTGTCGTAGAGCTGGCTGGGGGACAGGGAGCTGTTGCGGTCCCGGGTGTTGGTCGTCATGTCCAGCGGCGCACCGGTGGTGCTCTGCCAGCCGGACGTGCCGTTGAACGGCGCCCCGGCGTCGACGGTGTAGCCGGCCGGCACGGGGGCCGACGCGGGCTGGAAATTGATCTGGGCGCTGGTCGGCGCGGCCGACGCGGCCGTGGACGACACGGCGAGCAGCAGGCTGGAGACCAGCGCGACGGTGGCCGCCGAGGCGATCAGCCGGCGCGGTCGCGCGGCCGTCACGGCCGTCAGCAGACCCGGCCGCCGTTGGTGGGAACGCGCAAACATGACCCCTCCGGATGACGTCATTCGAAAGAAACGGATCGCGGCGCTCCGCGTCGAGCAACCAGAGTGGATTCGGCCCTCCGGAGGGCCACGACGTCCCCCCGATTCATCCGCTTGAACGAGCGTCGCCTACGGGCCGTCGCCAGTCAACTTGATCAGCGCCCCAAGACCTCGCGGAGCGACCACCGAATGGTCCGGCTCACCTCGTTCGCCAGCTTCGCAATTCGCCTGAAAGGGTGACGACTCCCGAGCTTCCGGAATCTCGCGCGGACCGGCCCGTTCGGGCGCCGGCGCCGCGGCCGACCCGGCGGGCCTGCACCGGACCGGTTCGGCGGGCCCCC
>NZ_JBMDXT010000087.1:0-10037 GCF_048594475.1 Nakamurella sp.
TCGAAGCTGCCGTGCACGCCGAACGAGATCAGCATGTGGTCGTAGAACCGGACCCCGGTGGAGATCTCCACCTGTCCGGTGCCGTCCAGGTCCAGATCGACCAGCACGCTCGACTCGCTGGTGGTGCGCTCGATGCGCGCCCGCCGGGCCATCAGTTCTCCTTCAACGAGGTCAGGGATCGGGTCACCGTGATCAGGACGTCGTTCTCGGCGTCGGTGCCGATGGTGGTGCGCAGGAAGCCGGGGATGCCCATGTCCCGCACCAGCACCCCGGCGTCCAGGTACCGCTGCCAGGTCGCCTTCGCGTCGGCGAACTCCCCGAACAGCAGGAAGTTCGCGTCCGACTCGACGACCCGCAGACCCAGGTCGGTCAGCGCCGCGGCGACCCGCTTCCGCTCGGCGACCAGGTGGGCGACCGAGGCCAGGGTGTCCTCGGCGTGCCGCAGCGCGGCCAGCGCGGCGGCCTGGGTCAACGTCGAGAGGTGATACGGCAGCCGGACCAGCAGCATCGCGTCGATGACGGCCGGCGCCGCGGCCAGGTAGCCCAGCCGGCCGCCGGCGAACGCGAACGCCTTGGACATGGTCCGGACGACGACCAGTTTCCGCGGGAACGTCGAGATCAGTTCGATCGCCGACGGCCGGGAGGAGAACTCGGCGTACGCCTCGTCCACCACCACCATGCCCGGCGTCGCCTCGGCCAACCGGGCCACGTCGGCCGGCGGCAGCGAACCGCCGGTGGGGTTGTTCGGGCTGGTGATGAACAGCACGTCGGGCCGCCGCTGCGCGACGAGGTCGACGGCGGCGTCGACGTCGACGGTGAAATCGGGACGCCGCGGGCAGGACAGCCAGTCCGTGCGGGTGCCCGAGGCGATGATCGGGTGCATCGAGTACGACGGTTCGAACCCGACCGCCAACCGCCCCGGCCCGGCGAACGCCTGCAGCAGCTGCAGCAGGATCTCGTTCGACCCGTTCGCCGCCCACACGTTGGCCGCGGTCAGCGGCACCCCGGTGGACCGGGACAAATAATCGGCCAGCGACTCCCGCAGCGCGACCGCGTCCCGGTCCGGGTACCGGTTCAGGTCCACCGCCGCAGCGGCGACCGACGCGGCGAGGTCCTGCACCAGCGCGGCCGACGGCGGGTGCGGGTTCTCGTTGGTGTTGACCCGCACCGGCACGTCCAGTTGCGGGGCACCGTAGGGCGAAGACCCGACCAGGTCCGCGCGCAGCGGCAGGTCGGCCAGGGTGACCTCGTTCACGAACCGAACCTCACGGCCACCGCCTCGCCGTGGGCCGGCAGGTCCTCGGCCGCCGACAGCGCGGCCACGTGCGGCGCCACCTGACGCAGCGCGTCCCGCGTGTAGTCGATGACCTGCTGCTGGCGCAGGAACGTGGTCGCGGCCAGACCGGCGGAGAACCGGGCCGACCCGCCGGTCGGCAGGACGTGGTTCGAGCCGGCGCAGTAGTCGCCCAGGGAGACCGGCGAGTACGACCCGACGAACACCGCGCCGGCGTTGCGCACCCGCGCGGCGACCGCGGCGGCGTCCCGGGTCTGGACCTCCAGGTGCTCGGCGGCGTACGCATCGGACACGGCCACTGCGTCGTCCAGCGAGGAGACCAGCACCACGCCGGACTGCGGGCCGGTCAGGGCCTCGGTGATCCGCTCGGTGTGCTTGGTCGCGGCGATCCGGGCCGGCAGGGCGCCGTCGACCGCGTCGGCGAGCGTCTCCGACGTCGTGATCAGCACCGACGCGGCCAGCGGGTCGTGCTCGGCCTGGGAGATCAGGTCGGCGGCGACGAACTGCGGGTCCGCACTGTCGTCCGCGATCACCGCGATCTCGGTCGGGCCGGCCTCGGAGTCGATCCCGACGACGCCGCGCAGCAGCCGCTTGGCCGCCGTGACGTAGACGTTCCCGGGCCCGGTGATCACGTCCACCGGTTCGACGCCCTCGGCCCCCAGCGCGAGCAGCGCCACCCCCTGCGCGCCGCCGGCCGCGTACACCTCGTCGATGCCCAGCAGGGCGCAGGCGGCCAGCACGTTGCGATCCGGCCAGCCGTCGTTGTCCTTCTGCGGCGGAGAGGTGACGGCGATGGCATCGACCCCGGCGACCTGCGCCGGCACCACGTTCATCACGACGCTCGACGGGTACAGCGCCCGGCCGCCCGGCACGTACAGCCCGACCCGGCGCACCGGGACCCACCGCTGCCGGACGATCCCGCCGGTCGCGAGCTCGGTGACCGCCTCGGCCGGCAGCTGGGCCGCGTGCCCGACCCGGGCCCGGGCGATCGCCTCGAGCAGCGCGTCGCGCACGGGGCCGTCGATCGCGTCGGACGCGGCCGCGATCACCTGCGCCGGCACCCGCAGCGCGGCCGGGCGGACGCCGTCGAACCGCTCGCCGGCGTCCAGCACCGCGGCGCCGCCGCGGGCCCGGACGTCGTCGATCAGGGGGGCGACCACGGCGGTCGCGGTGCCGATGTCGACGGCCGCCCGCGGCAGCACGTCGCCGAGCACCCGGGGCAGCCCGGCGCGCAGGTCGATCCGTTGCAGCATGGGATCAAGCCTAGGGTGTCAGCCGACCAGGTCGAGACCGATGTCCAGGGCCGGGGCGGAATGGGTCAGTGCGCCCACCGCCAGGAAATCGACCCCGGTGGCCGCCACGGAACGCGCCCGGTCCAGGGTCAGACCCCCGGACGCCTCCAGCCGCACCGGCCGGGACAGCGCCCGGGCCCGGCGGACCGCCTCGACCGTGTCGGCCAGGGTGAAGTTGTCCAGCAGCACCAGCTCGGCGCCGGCCCCGATCGCCTCGTCGAACTGGGCGAGCGTGTCGACCTCGACCTCGAGCGCGATGTCCGGATCCAGCGCCCGGACGGCCTTGATCGCCGCGGTCACCGAGCCGGCCGCGGCCACGTGGTTGTCCTTGATCAGCGCGGCGTCGCCCAGGCTCATCCGGTGGTTGACCCCGCCACCGCAGCGCACGGCGTACTTCTCCAGCGCGCGCAGCCCGGGCAGCGTCTTGCGGGTGTCCCGGATCCGCGCGCCGGTGCCGGCGACCGCGTCGACCCAGGCCCGGGTGGCCGTGGCGATGCCGGACAGGTGGGTGAGCAGGTTCAGCGCGGTCCGCTCGGCGGTCAGCAGCCCGCCGGTCGGGCCCTGGACCAGCAGCGCGGGCTCCCCCGGCACCAGCGGGTCGCCGTCCGGCACCAGCTGCTCCACGGTGACCGCCGGCCCGATGACCGTGCGGAACACCTGAGCGGCGAGCGGGCCACCGGCCAGCACCCCGGCCTGCCGCGGGGTCAGGTGCGCCCGCGCGACCTGGTCGGCCGGCACGGTCGCGGCGGTGGTGACATCGGGTCCGTCGATCAGGTCCTCGGCCAGCGCCCGGTCGATGACGGCCTGATCGATCGCCGTCCCGGTCACCGGGCCACCGCCGGCACGGGCTGGTCGGTCCGCACGTGGCAGCCGACGGATTCGGTGCGCAGTTCCGCCGCGGCCAGCAGCGCGCCGGCGGCGGCGACCAGATTCGCCATCTCGACCGACGCCCGAGTCACTGTTGCTCCCCCGACACCATCGGAAACGTCGCCGAGCGAGGCGACGGCCGACTGCGCGGCCAGCAGGCCGGGCAGGTCGCGGCCGATCCCGGCCGAGCTGCTCATGGTCGCCTGCAGCTCGATCCGGCCGGCCGGATCGGCGCCGGGCGGCGGCATGAGGACCAGTTCGGCGGCCCGGGGCGTTTCCGCGGCAACGTCTCCGCGCACCGCGACCGCCGCCCGCTCGCCCATCACCAGGCCCTCGAGCAGCGAGTTCGAGGCGAGCCGGTTGGCACCGTGCAGCCCGGTGCGGGCCACCTCGCCGATGGCCAGCAGGCCGGGCACGGTGGTCCGCCCGTCCAGATCGGTCACCACGCCGCCGCAGTGGTAGTGCGCGGCCGGCGCGACGGGGATCGGCTGCCGGGTCGGGTCGATGCCGGCCGCCAGGCAGGCCGCCGACACGGTCGGGAACCGGCGCCGGAACACCGGCGCGGGGATCGCGGTGGCGTCCAGGTAGACGTGGTCGGTCACCCCGCCGGGGGCGGTCGCCAGACGGCGGGTGATGGCCAGCGAGACGATGTCCCGGGGCGCCAGGTCCTCGAGCGGGTGCACCCCCCGCATGACCCGGTCACCGGTCGCGTCGATCAGCACCGCACCCTCGCCGCGGACGACCTCGGTGACCAGGGCGCGGTGGCCCAGGTCGCCCGGGCCGGTCCACAGCACGGTCGGGTGGAACTGCATGAACTCGACGTCGGCCAGCGAGGCCCCGGCCCGCAGGGCCATGGCCAGCCCGTCGGCGGTGGCCACGCCGGGGTTGGTGGTCGCGGCGTACAGGTGCCCGGCGCCGCCGGTGGCCAGCACCACGGCGGTGGCCCGGATGAGGCCGATCCGCCCGTCCGGGGCCAGCACCGACAGGCCACGGGCCCGGCCGGTCCCGTCGAGCACGACGTCCAGGGCCAGATGGTCGGCCAGCACCGCGGGCAGCCCCGACGAACCGGCCGAGCCGACGGTGGCCAGCAGGGCCCGCTCGATCTCGGCCCCGGTGGCGTCGCCGCCGGCGTGGATCACCCGGTTCGCGGTGTGCCCGCCCTCGCGGGTGCGCAGCAGCCCGTTCGGTCCGGCGTCGAAGTGGGCACCGCGGGCGATGAGCCGGCCGATCGCCCCCGGCCCCTCGGCCAGGATCAGCGACACCGCGGCCGGGTCGCACAGCCCCGCGCCGGCCACCAGCGTGTCCCGCACGTGCGCGGCGACCGAGTCGCCGGGATCGTGCTCGTCCCGGACGACGGCCACGCCGCCCTGGGCCCACGACGTGTTGGCCTCGTCCGGCGCGCCCTTGGTGACGACCAGCACGCGCAGACCGGCCAGGTCCAGGGCGCAGGTCAGACCGGCGACACCGGTACCGACGATCACCACGTCGGCGGTGGCCTCCCAGTCCGGCAGCAGCGCGCCGGCCGCCGTGATGCTCATTCCCCACCGCCGCTCATGCCGATGCCGATCATCCGCTCGACCGCACCGCGGGCCCGGGCGGCGATCTCGGGGTCGACGACGACCTCGTCGCGCATCTGCTCCAGCGACCGCAGCAGCTTGGCCGGGGTGATCATCTTCATGTACTTGCACGAGGCCCGGTCGTTGACGGCCAGGAAGTCGACGCCCGGCGCGGCCCGCTTGAGCTGGTGGATCATGCCGATCTCGGTGGCCACCAGGACCTGCTTGCTGCGGCCGACCTTGGCCGCGTCGACCATCTCCCCGGTGGACAGGATCTTCACCCGCTCGGCCGGCACGGCGCCGGCGGTGGCCAGGTACAGGGCGCTGGTCGCGCAGCCACACTCGGGGTGGATGTAGAGGTCGGCGTCGGGGTGCGCCGTGGCCTGCGCGGTCAGCTGCCCGCCGTTGATGCCGGCGTGCACGTGGCACTCGCCGCCCCAGACCTGGATGTTGTCCCGGCCCAGGATCCGCCGGACGTGCGCGCCGAGGAACTGGTCGGGTCCGAACAGCACCGGCGTGTCCGCGGGAATGGACCGGACGACCTCGACCGCGTTCGACGAGGTGCAGCAGATGTCGGTCTCGGCCTTCACCTCGGCCGTCGTGTTGACGTAGGAGACGACGACGGCCCCGGGGTTGGCCGCCTTCCACTCGCGCAGCTGGTCGGCGGTGATCGAGTCGGCCAGCGAGCAGCCGGCGTCGGCGTCCGGGATCAGCACCGTCTTGTCCGGCGAGAGGATCTTGGCGGTCTCGGCCATGAAGTGCACGCCGCAGAAGACGATGGTGCGCTGCGGAGCGGTCGCGGCGATGCGGGACAGCGCCAGCGAGTCCCCGACGTGGTGCGCGATGTCCTGGATGGCGCCGACCTGGTAGTTGTGCGCCAGGATGACGGCGTCGCGCTGTTCGGCCAGCTCCCGGACCCGCTCGGCCCAGTCGGCCGGCAGGTCGGTGTGCGTGTCGAGAGTCGCGGTCATGTGGTCCTCCACCTGAAGCCTGGTTTTCGACTACTGATCGAAAACGCCCTGAGTCTAGCAGGCGGGTTATCGAATTACAATCGGGAACATGCTTCCCGGGGGGTCGGGCCCACCAACGGGCCGCAAGAGCGCCAGCCTGCTCGAGGTGCTGGCCGCCGTGTTCACCGTGCACCGGGGCACCGGGAACCACGGTCCGCCGGGTCCGCAGCTGCGCCTGCTGCTGTGGCAGCGGACCACCGAACCCGACGCGGGCCGCTGGGCCCTGCCCGGCGGGGTGGTCCGGGACAACGAGGACGTCGACGCCTCGGCCCGGCGGCAGCTGGCCGAGAAGGTCGACCTGCGCCAGGTCACCCACCTGGAGCAGACCGGGGTGTTCTCCGACCCGCATCGCATGCCCGACATCCGGATGGTGGCCACCGGCTTCCTGGGCCTGGTGCCGATGGACGCACATCCCAGCCTGCCGGCCGACACCGCGTGGCATTCGGTCGATGCGCTGCCCGAGATGGCGTTCGACCACGCGAGCATCGCCGAGCGGGCCCGGCAGCGGCTGCAGGCCAAGCTCTCGTACACCAACATCGGCTTCGCACTGGCCCCGGCCAGCTTCACCCTGGCCGAGCTCGGCCGGATCTACGCCGCCGCCCTGGGCCACGACGTGGACGTCACCAACCTGCAGCGCATCCTGACCCGGCGCGGCATGCTCGAGCCGACCGGCTCGACCGCTCCCCCGGGTCCCAGCGGGGGGCGTCCGGCGGCGATGTACCGGTTCAGTACCGGGGAATACCGGGTGACGGATCCGTTTGCGGCGTTTCGACCGCCGGGGGCCTAGGCACGTCCAGGTCGGGTTGGCCGTTCCAGGCGACCAGGAAGGTGTAGACCAGGGCGGCCACCGCGGGCTGCGCCAGCACGCCCAGCATCGTGCCGGTGCTGGGCGGCGCGATCACGATCGAGTCGGCCGCGGACGCCCCGACCGACGCCGGGTCGGTGCCGGGCGCGACGAGCAGCCCCAGCCCCCAGGCGATCAGCGCGGACCCGGCCGACCCGGCGGTCACCACCAGCAGCATCCGGACGCCGCGGGCGGCCCGGAACCGCCAGGCTCCGACGGCGATGAGCGCGCCGGCGACGATGCCCAGCCAGCAGAACAGGGCCAGCCCGACGAAGTGGTAGCTGCTGGTGGTCGGCAGCCCGGCGTACCGGCCGTCGGCGAGCACCTTGTAGGGCATGCCGGGCGCCAGGAACGCCCAGATCAGGCCCTGCGCGATCCCGGCCACGGAGCAGGCGACCAGGACGATGAGCAGCGGGCGCCTCATCAGGAGGCGATGCAGTCCGCGCCGAGCAGCGCCTTGAGGTCGCCGATCAGCGCCGACGTGCGGGTGACCCGCAGCCCGTCGTCGAGCTTGAGGGTGGTGATGCGGGACCCGTTGAGCAGCCGCAGGTGCACCGCCGTGGTCCCGGGGTGCGCCTGCAGCACGTCCTTGAGCCGGTCCACCACCGGCGGGGTGCAGCGCTGCGCGGCGATCGAGACCTGGACCGGGCCCTTGGCCGGGTCGTTGGACAGGTCGGGTACCACCACCGACTGGGCGTGCAGTGACAGCCGGTCCTCGGACCGCGCGACCCGTGCCTTGACCAGCACGATCGCATCCTCGGCCAGCAGCATCGCGCACTCGGTGTAGACCTTGGGGAAGAACGCCACCTCCACCCCGCCGGCCAGGTCCTCCAGGGTGGCCGACGCCCAGGGATCGCCCTTCTTGGTCAGCCGCCGTTGCAGGTTGGTCAGGATGCCGCCGACGGTCACCATCGCCCGGTCCGGCACCGTGCCGTCGAGGATGTCCGGGATGGACGCGTCCGACTGCGCGGACAGGATGTGCTCCACCCCGGCCAGCGGGTGCCCGGACACGTACAGGCCGAGCATCTCCCGCTCGAACCCCAGGCGCAGCTTGGTGTCCCACTCGGTGTCCGGCACCTGCCCGCGGAACGTGTCGCCCTTCTCCTCCTGGGTCATCTCGCCGAACAGGTCGAACTGGCCGATCGCCTCGGCCTTCTTCAGGCCGAGCACCTCGTCGACCGCGCGCACGTGGTCCATCAGCAGGCCCTTGCGCGGGTGGCCCATCGAGTCGAACGCGCCGGCCTTGATCAGGGACTCGACGACCTTCTTGTTGCAGGCGGTCGCGTCGACCTTGTCCAGGAAGTCGTAGAAGTCGGTGTAGGCGCCCTTGTCCTTGCGGCAGGCGACGATCGAGGCGACCACCCCGGTGCCCACGTTGCGCACCGCGCCCAGCCCGAACCGGATGTCGGTGCCGACCGGCGCGAAGTTCTGCACCGAGGCGTTGACGTCCGGTGGCAGCACCTTGATCCCCATGGTGCGGCATTCGGCCAGGTAGATGGCCATCTTGTCCTTGTCGTCGCCGACCGAGGTGAGCAGCGCGGCCATGTACTCGGCCGGGTAGTTGGCCTTGAGGTAGCCCGTCCAGTAGGACAGCAGGCCGTAGGCCGCGGAGTGCGCCTTGTTGAACGCGTAGTCCGAGAACGGGACCAGGATGTCCCACAGCGTCTTGATCGCGGCGGCGCTGTAGCCGCGGTTGGCCATGCCGCCGGAGAAGGTCTCGTACTGGGCGTCCAGCTCGGCCTTCTTCTTCTTGCCCATCGCCCGGCGGAGCAGGTCGGCGGCCCCGAGGGTGTAGCCGGCCAGGTGCTGGGCGATCGCCATCACCTGCTCCTGGTAGACGATCAGCCCGTAGGTGTCGCCGAGCAGGTCGGCCAGCGCGTCGGCCAGCTCGGGATGGATCGGGGTCACCGGCTTGCGGCCGGTCTTGCGGTCGGCGTACTCGTTGTGCGAGTTGGCGCCCATCGGACCGGGCCGGTACAGCGCGATGACCGCGGAGATGTCCTCGAAGTTGTCCGGCCGCATGGACCGCAGCAGCGCCCGCATCGGGCCGCCGTCGAGCTGGAACACGCCCAGAGTGTCGCCGCGGGACAGCAGCTCGTAGGTCGGCTTGTCGTCCAGCGGCAGGTCCTCCAGGACCAGGTCGACCTCCCGGTTGGCGCGGATGTTGTCGACCGCGTCGTCCAGGATGGTCAGGTTGCGCAGCCCCAGGAAGTCCATCTTGATGAGGCCGAGCTTTTCGCAGGTCGGGTAGTCGAACTGGGTGATGATCGCCCCGTCCTGCTCCCGCTTCATGATCGGGATCAGGTCCAGCAGCGGCGCCGAGGACATGATGACGCCGGCCGCGTGCACCCCCCACTGCCGCTTGAGGCCCTCCAGGCCGCGGGCGGTGTCGACGACCTTGCGCACGTCGGGGTCGGTGTCGACCAGCGTCCGGAACTCATTGCCCTCGTTGTACCGGGGGTCGGACGGTTCGAAGATCTTCGACAGCGGCACGTCCTTGCCCATCACCGGCGGCGGCATCACCTTGGTGATGCGGTCGCCGACGGAGAACGGCATGCCCAGCACCCGGGCCGAGTCCTTGACCGCCTGCTTGGCCTTGATCGTGCCGTAGGTGACGATCTGCGCGACCCGGTCGTCGCCGTACCGCTCGGTGACGTACCTGATGACGTCGCCGCGCCGGCGTTCGTCGAAGTCCACGTCGAAGTCGGGCATGGAGACGCGGTCCGGGTTGAGGAACCGTTCGAAGATCAGCCCGTGCACCAGCGGGTTCAGGTCGGTGATCCGCATGGCGTAGGCGACCATCGAACCGGCGCCGGAGCCGCGGCCGGGACCGACCCGGATGCCGTGGTCCTTGGCCCAGTTGATGAAGTCGGCGACCACCAGGAAGTAGCCGGGGAAGTTCATCGCGGTGATGACGCCGACCTCGTAGTCCGCCTGCTTGCGCACCTCGGGCGAGATGCCGTCCGGGAACCGGATGGCCAGACCCTTCTCCACCTCCTTGACGAACCAGGTCTGCTCGGTCTCGCCCTCGGGCACCGGGAACCGGGGCATGTAGGACGACGACTCGTCGAACGCCACCGAGCAGCGCTCGGCGATCAGCAGCGTGTTGTCGCAGGCCTCCCGCAGGTCGTACCGGTCGGCCCACAGGGCGCGCATCTCGGCCGGCGACTTGAG
>NZ_JBMDXT010000088.1:0-3610 GCF_048594475.1 Nakamurella sp.
ACACGGCCGGCGCGCTGATCGGGTACCTGCTCGCGGTGCGGGTGGTGGCGGCGGTGCGGCGCCGGGCCCGGCGCCGCAGCCGTCCCCGGCCGGTGCCGGAGCCCGTCGGCCGCTAACGGCTACCAGACCGGGGCGATCACCTTGAACGGGTCCTCGGTGGACCCGACCAGGTCGGCGACCGAGTTGAGCACCATGGTCGGCCGGAACGGGTACTGCGCCATCGACTCGAGGCTGGAGATGCCGGTCATCACGAGCATGGTCGGCATCCCCGATTCCAGACCCGCGATCACGTCGGTGTCCATCCGGTCGCCGATCATCAGGGTGTTCTCCGAGTGCGCGCCGATCGCACGCATGGCCGACCGCATCATCAGCGGGTTCGGCTTGCCGACGAAGTAGGGCGTGCGGCCGGTCGCCTTCTCGATCAGCGCGGCCACCGCCCCGGCGGCCGGCAGCAGGCCGGCCCGGCTCGGACCCGTGGGGTCGGGGTTGGTGGCCACGAATCTCGACCCCGCGCCGATCAGCCGGATCGCGGTGGTGATCGCCTCGAAGGAGTAGGTGCGCGTCTCGCCCAGCACCACGTAATCCGGGTTGCGGTCGGTCAGCACGTAGCCGGCCTCGTGCATCGCCGTGGTCAGGCCGACCTCGCCGATGACGAACGCGGACCCGCCGGGGCGCTGGTTGTGCAGGAACTGGGCGGTGGCCAGGGCCGAGGTCCAGATCCGCTCCTCGGGGATGTCCAGGCCGGTGGCCCGCAGCCGGGCCCGCAGGTCCCGCCGCGTGTAGATGGAGTTGTTGGTCACGACGATGAAGTTCGCGTCGCGGGCGATCAGTTCGGCGATGAACAGGTCGGCGCCGGGAATGACGTGCTCCTCGTGCACCAGGACACCGTCCATGTCCATGAGGTAGGACCAGGGCGTGGAACTCTGCGTGACAGTCACGGGAACCATGATCCCGCGCGTGTAAATCGGGGTGCGCGCCGGGCGAGGTGTTCGGCCCTGCCGTGCGCGGGGCAGCCGTCCTGCGCGAAGCTAACCGGACAGATCACCACCAGACGCCGGTGCCACGCACACCTGCCACGCCCACCGGAGGGACCCCGATGCCGGTCATCAGAGGGACGGACTCGCCGACCCTGCGCACCGTGCTGGAGACGGTCGGCGCGATCGCGGCCGACCTGGACCTGGACGTCACGCTGCAGCGGATCATCGACGCGGCCACCGAGCTGTCCGGCGCCCGGTACGGCGCCCTCGGCGTGCTGGACGAGGCCGACCACCGCGGTCAGGCCCGCACCCTGCGCGAGTTCGTCACCCACGGGATCAGTCCGGTCCAGCGGGAGCTGATCGGCAGCCCGCCCACCGGGCACGGGGTGCTCGGCGTGCTGATCGACCACCCCGAGCCGCTGCGGATCGACGACCTGACGACCCATCCGCTCTCCTCCGGCTTCCCGGCCAACCACCCGAGCATGCGCACCTTCCTGGGGGCGCCGATCCGCATCGGCACCCGGGTGTTCGGCAATCTCTACCTGACCGAACGGTCCGGCGGCGGCCCGTTCACCGACGAGGACGTCGAGGTGGTGGTGGCGTTCGCGGCCGCCGCCGGCGTCATCATCGAGAACGCCCGGCTCTACGAGCGCCTGTCCCGGCGGCGCCGCTGGCTGGAGGCCGCGGCCGAGGTCAGCCGGGTGATCCTGGGCGAGCAGGGCAGCCGCCCGCCGACCGAGGTGATCGGTCGGAACGCGATGGCCGCGGGCGAGGCCGACGGCGCGGTGATGCTGCTGGCCGCCCCGTCCGGCGCGCTGCGGGTGGCGGCCAGCGTCGGCGCCCCCGCGACCGGGCCGCTGGCCGATCCGCTGGCCGATCCGCGGGTGGAGGACGTCTGGCAGACCGGGACCCCGGTCGCCCCCAGTGTCGACGGCGACATGCTCGTCCGGATCGACGGCAGCGACCGGATCAGCGGGGTTCTCGCGCTGCACTGGGCGCCGGAGCGGCTGGACCGCGTGCACGACTCGACCGTCGAATCGGCCCAGGCCTTCGCCGACCAGATCGCCCTGGTGCTGGAGGTCGCGCTGGCCCAGGACGACCGGGCCCGGCTGGCCGTCTACGAGGACCGGGACCGGATCGGGCGGGACCTGCACGACCTGGTCATCCAGCGCCTGTTCGCGGTCGGCCTGACGCTGGAGAACACCGCCCGCATCGCCGGCCCGGGCCAGCTCGCGAACCGGGTGAACGCCGCGGTCGACCAACTCGACGAGACGATCAAGGACATCCGCCGGACGATCTTCGAGCTGGCCAACCCGGACCGGCCCGACGACCTGTACGACGACGTGCAGAGCGCCGTCGACGACCTGCTGCCCTCGCTGGGCTTCCGTCCCGCGGTGACGATGAGCGGGCCGCTGAACACCACCGTGCACGACCAGGTGCGCACCCACCTGCTCGCCGTGCTCCGGGAGGCACTGTCCAACATCGGCCGGCACGCGGGCGCCGGGGCCGCCGCGGTCAGCATCTCCCTCGCCGGGTCGGCCGGCCCGGACGGCCCGACCGAGGTGGTGCTGGTGGTCGAGGACGACGGGCGGGGCCTGCCGGCCGCCGCGGGCGCGCCGGGCGAGTCCGGCAACGGCCTGCCCAACATGCGCGCCCGGGCCGACGTGCTCGGCGGGACCTGCGAGCTGGGGCCCGGGCCGGACGGCGGCACCCGCCTGGTCTGGCGGGTGCCGGTCGGGTGACCGGGCCGGGGGTCAGCTCTCGGGCAGGTGCTTGGCCGCGAACAGCGCGGCCTGGGTGCGCCGCTGCAGGCCGAGCTTGGCCAGCAGGCTGGACACGTAGTTCTTGATCGTCTTCTCGGCCAGGAACATCGTCTCGGCGATCTGCCGGTTCGTCATGCCCTCGCCGATCAGGGCCAGCACCCGCCGCTCCTGCTCGGTCAGCGGGGCCAGCGCCGGGTCCAGTTCGGGCCCCTTGCGGACCCGCTCCAGCACCCGGGCGGTCACCGCCGGGTCGAGCAGGGACTGGCCGGCGGCCACCCGGCGCACCGAGTCGACCAGGTCGCTGCCGCGGATCTGCTTGAGCACGTAGCCCGCCGCCCCGGCCATGATCGCGGCGAAGAGCGCCTCGTCGTCGTCGAAGGAGGTCAGGATCAGGGCCTGGATGTTGGGATCCCGGGAGCGGACCTCCCGGCACACGTCGATGCCCGACCCGTCCGGCAGCCGGCCATCGAGCACGGCCACCTGCGGCCGCAGGGCCGGGATCTGGGCCATGGCGTGCGACACCGAGCCGGACTCCCCGATCACCTCGATGTCGCCGTCGCTCTCCAGCAGGTCCTTCAGACCCAGGCGGACGATCTCGTGGTCGTCGAGCAGGTAGACGGTGATCTTCTTCCCCGCCGGCTGCGCAGGTGCGGACGTGCCCACGGCACTCTCCCCAGTCATGGTCACTACGGTACGGACATGACGAACTCCCGCCGCCCCGAACGTTCGGGGGCGGCGGGAGTTCGGCTTGATCTACGCGGGTCTTCGCCGATTCGAGCGCTAGCGCAGCCAGGCCTGGCCACCGGTCACGCGTGCCCACCACGGCGCGATCCCGAAGTAGCGTCCGGCCCCGAGAACCGCCAGCACGAT
>NZ_JBMDXT010000089.1:0-5637 GCF_048594475.1 Nakamurella sp.
GGCCGCCGGGACCGCGGCGGCCGGGACCGCGGCCCCGCCGGACGCCCCGCCGCTGACCCGCCCCTGGTGGCTCGACGACGAGCAGGTGCGCGACCGCTACCGCGCCTGACCCGCGCGGGCCGGGCCGCCGCGGCCGAGTGCGATCAGCGGGTCGGGTCCGCCGTCATCGGCTCGTCCGCGGCGACGTCGCCCGTTCCCGCCCCGGTACCGGGCGAGGCGTCCCCGGCGGGCGCCGCCTGCGCGGCCTGGGCCGAGGGCCGGCCGCCGGGCAGCACCCAGGCGGCGGCGAACATGCAGACGGCCAGCACCGCGGTGGCGACGAAGACGTCATGGCTGGCCCCGGCGACCGCGGCCGGGTCGTCCGCGGCGTTGGCGGTCGCGCCGTGGCTGGCGTTGGCCAGCGCCCCGAAGGCGGCCACCCCCACGGCGCTGCCGATCGACCGGGCGAACAGGTTGGTGGCGGTGACCACGCCCCGCTCCGACCAGCCGACGCTGGACTGCGCGGCGATCAGGGTCGGGCTGGCGATCAGGCCCATGCCCAGGCCCACCACGAAGCAGCTGGCCGCGACCTGCCAGACCGCGGACGACGCGCCCAGCCAGATCGTGGACACCGAGCCCAGCACGGCCAGGGTGGCGCCGATGACCGCGGTCGTGCGGAAGCCCAGGCGCAGGTAGAGGCGACCGGACAGGGTCGCCGAGATGGGCCAGCCGATGGTCAGGGTGGCCAGCGCGAAGCCGGCGACCAGCGGGCCGGTGCCCAGCACGGCCTGCACGAACGTGGGCACGTAGGTGGTCAGCCCGAGCAGCACCGCGCCGACCAGCGTGGCGATGACCGCGCTGGCCACGAGCACGCGACGGGAGAACACCCACAGCGGCAGCACCGGCTCCGCCGCCCGCCGTTGGACCACCAGGAAGATCGCGATCAGCACCGCGCCGCCGCCCAGCACGACCAGGCTCGGCGCGGACGTCCAGGCCCAGGCCTGGCCGCCCTCGAGCAGGCCGAGGATCAGCAGCGAGGCCCCGACCGTGAGCGTGACGGCGCCGAGGTAGTCGATGCGGTGGGTGACCCGCTGCACCTTCTCCTGGAACCGCCGGACCAGCATCCAGCCGGCCAGCAGGCACAGCGGGATGTTGATGATGAACAGCCAGCGCCAGGTCAGCCACTCGGAGAAGACGCCACCCAGGGTCGGTCCGACCACCGCGGAGATCGCCCACACGCTGGCCAGGTAGCCCTGGGCCTTGGCCCGCTCGGCCAGCGAGTAGATGTCGCCGGCGATCGTGATGCTCATCGGCTGGACGGCCCCGGCGCCCAGCCCCTGCACGGCCCGGAAGACGATTAGTGCGGTCATGTTCCACGCCGCCGCGCAGAAGATCGAGCCGACCAGGAACAGGCCGATGCCGACCAGCATGATCGGCTTGCGGCCGACGATGTCGGCCAGCTTGCCGTAGATCGGCACCGAGACCGCCTGGGCCAGCAGGTAGACCGAGAAGAGCCAGGGGAACTGCGAGAAGCCGCCGAGATCGGCGACGATCGAGGGCACCGCGGTGGCCACGATGGTCGAGTCGAGGGCGACCAGCGAGGTCGCCAGCATCAGCGAGGCCAGGATGGGCCCCCGCTCGGACCGCAGACCGACCGCAGCCGTCACCGTCGCCTCCTTCGTCCCGCCCGCCGAACCTTATGCAGGCTAACCGTCGCCGCCGGGGTCCTATTCCGGGTCGCGGAGAGTCATTCCGGTGTGCCGGGCGGCGAAGGCGAGCTGGTCGGCGTACTCCAGCGCCAGCGCGCGGGCCGGCTTGCCCATCCCGTGGCCGGCCCGGGTGTCCACCCGTAGCAGCACCGGGGCCGGCCCGGCCTGGCAGAACTGAAGGTGCGCGCCGAACTTCAGCGAGTGCGCCGGCACCACCCGGTCGTCGTGGTCGCCGGTGCAGATCAGCGTGGCCGGGTAGGCCGTGCCCGGCGCCAGCCGGTGCAACGGTGAGTAGGCCAGCAGCACGCCGAAGTCGTCCGGGTCGTCCGGCGATCCGTAGTCGCTGGTCCAGGCCCAGCCGATGGTGAACAGGTGGAAGCGCAGCATGTCCAGCACGCCGACGGTCGGCAGTGCGGCCGCGAACAGATCTGGTCGTTGGGTCATCACCGCGCCGACGAGCAGGCCGCCGTTGGACCGGCCGTGCACCGCCAGCTGCGCCGGCGTCGTCACCCCGGTGGCGACCAGCGACTCCGCGCAGGCGATCAGATCGTCGAAGACCTGCTGCTTGCGGTGCCGCATGCCGGCCTCGTGCCAGGTCGCGCCGAACTCGCCGCCGCCGCGCAGGTTGGCCACCACCAGCACCCCGCCGGCCGCCACCCACGCGGCGAACATCGCGGAGAACGCCGGCAGCAGCGGGATGTCGAACCCGCCGTAGCCGTAGAGCAGGGTCGGCGCGGGTCCCGCCGGCAGGTCCGCCCGCCGCAGCACCGTCATCGGCACCGCGACCCCGTCGGTGGACACCGCCCGACGCCGGTCGGCCCGCATCGCCGGCAGCGGTACCTCGCCGCCCGGGCCGGGCCGCGGCCGCAGCTCCCCCGGGGCGTCGACGTCGAGCCGGAACAACCGGGTACGGCGCAGGAAGGAACTGACGCCGAGCAGGATCTCGGCCGACCCGGCGCGGGTGTTGACCGCGGCCATCGAGACCGGGGACGGGAGCGCGGGCCAGGCCAGGTGGGCGCCGCTGCGGTCGACCAGCTCCAGCCGGTGCGCCGCGTCGGTCGACCAGACCAGCGCGAAGGCGCCCCGCGCGGGCCGGACCTCAACCAGCACGTCGTCGTCGTGCTGGGCCACCACCTCCACCCAGGAGGCGGCCCGCCCGTTCGCTCCGGGGCCGGACAGGTCGACCGCGACCAGCCGGCCCCGCGGGGCGTCCCGCTCGGTGCGCAGGTACAGCGTGTCGCCGTCCGACCCGACGACGTGATGGGCGTCGGCCAGCTCGGCGACCACGGGGACCGCCACCGGATCCACGACCGGCCGGCCCACGATCACCCGGAGCCGGTGGGCCGCCACCAGGGTGCGCGAATCGGTGCCCGGGCTGGCGGTCAGGACCAGCCACCGGCCGTCCGGGGCCACCCACGGGTCGGCCATCCAGTCCCGGTCCGGCGGGGTCCAGATCACCTCGGCCGCGGCCGGGTCGGCGGCCAACCGGTGCAGCACGAGCTCGCCGGCGCCCATCGCCTCGGTCAGCTCGCCCCCGGCGGTGTCCGGGTAACGCCAGAACAGGAACCCCGAGGCGTCGGGCAGCCAGGTCGGGTCGATCCACTTGGCGTGGTGCAGCTCGTCCGGCCGGTCCTGCCCGGAGCCGACGTCGCGCACCCGGATGGTCCGCCAGTCCGACCCGGCCTCGGACACCGCGTAGGCCAGCAGCGCCCCGTCCGGGCTGACCCGGGCGGCGGTCATCGCGACCGTGCCGTCGGCCGACAGCCCGTTCGGGTCCAGCAGCAGCCGGGGAGCGGTCAGCAGCCCGTCCAGGTCGTCGGCCCAGAACAGCTGGTCCTGGTCGAGCTCACCGGGATTGGCCACGACGAAGTACCGGCCGCCCCGCTCCCAGGGCACGCCCCGCCGCGGGGCGGTGAGCAGGGCGGTGGTCAGGGCCAGGAGCGGCGCCCGCGCCGGCAACTCGTCCAGATACGGCCGGGACAGCGCGTTCTGGGCCGCGACGAAGGCACGGGTCCGCGGCGCGTCGGGGTCCTCCAGCCAGCGGTACGGGTCGGCCACCTCGACCCCGTGCCGGGACTCGACGACGTCGTCCCGGTCGACCTCGGGGTACCGCAGGCGGGGCTCGACCAGGTCGGCCGTCACTCGGCCGGGCCGGCCGTCGGGCCGTCCAGCGGCGGCGCGACCGGGCGCCCCTCGAACGGGGTGGAGAGGACGACGGTGGTCCGGGTCGTCATCCCGGCGGTCGCCCGGATCTGGCCCAGCAGCGTCTCCAGCGCGGCGGGCGACTGCACCCGCACCTTGACGATGTACGACTCGACCCCGGCCACCGAGTGGCACGCCTCGATCTCCGGCATCACGGCCAGGCGTTGCGGGTAGTCGTCCGGGGCGGCCGGGTCGATCGGGGTCAACGAGACGAAAGCGGTCAGCGGCAGGCCGATCTGCTCGCTGTCGATCTGCGCCGTGTACCCCCGGATCACGCCGCGCTTCTCCAGCCGGCGCACCCGCTGGTGCACGGCCGACACCGACAGGCCGACCCGTTCGGCGAGATCGGTGTAACTGCATCGGCCGTCGGCCGCGAGCACCGCGGCGATGCGGGCATCCAGCTCCTCGAGCATCCCTCTACCCTTCAGCCACCGACGACGATCAGCTCGGTGGGCGCGTTGTTCATGAGGCGGGGCCCGGACTCGCCCACGACGACGATGTCCTCGATGCGGACGCCGAACTCGCCGGGCAGGTAGATTCCCGGCTCCACCGAGAACGCCATGCCCTCCTCCAGCGGAATCGTGTTGCCGGCCACCATGTACGGGTGCTCGTGCACCTCCAGACCGATCCCGTGACCGGTCCGGGTGATGAAGTATTCCCCGTACCCGGCGGCGTCAATCACCGAGCGTGAGGCCGCGTCCACCGATTCGGCGGTTGCCCCCGGACGGACCGCGGCCACGCCGGCCGCCTGCGCCCGCCGGACCAGGTCGTAGACCTCGCGGACCCGCTCCGGCACGGTACCGCCGTCGACGGGACCCGCGAGGTAGGTGCGGGTGCAGTCGGAGAAGTAGCCCGACGGCATCGGCCCGCCGATGTCGATCACCACCACGTCCCCGGATTCGATCACCCGGTCCGACGCCTCGTGGTGCGGGCTCGCGCCGTTCGGCCCGGAGCCGACGATGACGAAGTCGGGCCGCTCGTGGCCCTCGGCCACGATGGCCGCGGCGATGTCGGCGGCCACGTCGTTCTCGGTGCGGCCGGGCCGCAGCCACTCGCCGATCCGGCGCTGCACCCGGTCGATCGCCGACCCGGCGGCGGCCAGCGCGGCAACCTCGTCGGCGCTCTTGCGCATCCGCAGCTGGGCGATGGTCTCGCCGGCCAGCGTCAGCTCGGACCCCGGCACGATGGCCTGCGCGTTCAACGCGTGCACGGCCGGCATGTGGTAGTCGACCGCCAGCACCCGGGCGTCGGCCGGCAGGAACTCGGCCAGCGCGGCGTACGGGTCCTGGCCGTCGGTCCAGGTGCCGATCGCCACGTCCATCCGCTCGACCGGCGACCCCGCCCACCCGGGTCGCTCCAGGGTCGGGACCAGCAACGACGGCCGGCCGGCGGCCGGCACCACGAGGCAGGTCAGCCGCTCGTGCGAGCCGATGGAGTGGCCGATGAAGTAGGCCAGGTCAGGTCCCGGCGTGATGAGGACGGCGTCCGCACCGGACGTTCCGGCCAGTTCGGCCAGCCGGGCCAGCCGGTCGGTGAGCACGGCCACCGGGTCGGGTTCGGGTGACATACCGGGAGCCTAGTGTTCGCGACCGGGCCGGGCCGTCGGGACCGGCGCCGCGTCGGGCGGCGCCGCCGTCACGGTGCCCGGTTCGGGCCCGCTGTCCACCCGCCGGTCCGGTCTCCGCCGCGCCGGGCCGACCGGAGCTGGTCCGCCGTCGACCCGGGGCCGGCCCGCCGTCGACCCGGG
>NZ_JBMDXT010000009.1:0-10718 GCF_048594475.1 Nakamurella sp.
GCCGGACCCGCGACCATCGCCGGCTCCGTCGCGTTGACCAGCACCGTCAGGTCGGGTTAGAGCCAACCGGCGGCCCACTGGGCCACCCGGCTCAGCCGGTCCTCGTCGAGCCCGAGGATCCGGTACCGCACGATCAGCTCGTCCAGGAAGCCGTCGCAGAGCACGATCGTGCCGCCTTCCAGGGCCGGCGCGACCTTCGCCGTCATCAGGTCGGCCAACGACGCCGAGGCGCGCAGCGCATCGGCCAGGGGGTCCGCCGGTGTCGCGACCGCGACGGGCGGCGCCTCCCGCCGCCGGATCACCGAGGTCGAGTACCCGGCCTCGACCAGGTGCGCCTCGATCTCGCGGAGGTAGTCGGCGGCCGCCCCGGGGTCGGCCCCCTCGACCGCGATCAGCACCCCGGCGTGCTCGGACGGCTCGTCCCACAGCGAGCGCGGCATCTTGCGGCGGAACAGCCGACGCCCGACCCCGGAGGTCAGCCCGCCGATCTGCCGGCCGATCAGGGCGCTGACCGTGAACGCGATCAGGCCGCCGACGGCCAGCACGACGGCCGGGCCGGTGATCTCGAAGCGGAAATCGCCGACCGTCACCGGGTAGGTGCCGATCGCCCCGGCCAGGATCGGTCCGGCCGCGATGGTCAGCAGCAGGATGATCCGCACCGAGGACATGACGAACGCGAACACCCGGCCGCGCAGCTGGTCGGACACCTCGTGCCCGATCATGGTGAACCCGTTGATCCAGGCGATGCCGGCGAACACCCCCATCAGCGCGGCGGTGATCGCCGCGCCCAGGAAGTCCTGCAGAACGCTCATCACGACCAGCGCGATGCCGGCGGCGCCGATGGCCGGGGTGAAGATCATCCGGCGCGGGACGTTCGGCAGCACCTTGGGCCCGATCAGCATGCCGAGGGCCAGGCCGGTGAACACCGACCCGAAGAGGATGCCGTACCCGGCGTTGCCCGCGCCGAGCGTCGCCACGTAGGCCTGCGCGACGCCGGCGACCAACCCGCCCGCCCCGAACGCGCCGAGGATGCCGATGTAGATCGAGCGCATCAGCCGGTTCTTGCGGTCGAACGAGACGCCCTCGGCGATCAGCGAGAAGATGCTGCGCGAGGTGCTGCGGTCGCCGACGTAGGCCGGGATGAGGCGGCGCGAGATCAGCACCATGAACGCGGAGAAGAAGTAGGTGGCCGCGTCGATGGCCAGGGCGATGTCGATGGCGACGGTGTTGGTGCCGCCGCTGATCAGCGCGCCGCTGTCGCCGGCCACCTGCGGGACGCCGAAGAAGCTGGCCAGGGTGGACAGCAGCGCGAACAGCAGCGCGGCGATAGGGACCATCCCGTACACCGACACGTAGTTGAGCTGGTTGGCCACGGCCAGCCGTTCGCGGGGCACCACGTTGACCCACATGGCCTGCTTGGCCGGGGTGGAGAACAGCCCGATCGCCTCGACCAGGAACTGCGCGACGAGCAGCCACAGCAGGTTGCCGGAGAAGATGATCGACACGTAGAGCAGGCCGGCCAGCGTATCGCCGGTGATCGCGACGGTGCGGCGGTCGAACCGGTCGACCAGGGCGCCCGCGATCGGGCCGAGGATCAGGTCGGGCAGCAGGCGGGTCAGCAGGACGCCGGAGACGGCCGCGCCCTGGGCGAGGTTGGACGAGTCCTTGGTCAGGTAGGCGGCCAGGGCCGTGGTCGCCAGCAGACCCAGCCAGTCGCCGAGGCTGGAGACCGCGATGGCCGCCCACAGGCGGCGGAAGGCGGGCAACCGCAGCAGCACCGACACCGAGTTCGGCTCCTTGTTGCGCCTCACGTCACCCGTCGCCGTCCGGTCATCGATTGAACAACCCGCTGATCGCGGTCAGAACCTGCTGCGCCAGGCCGCTGGCGAACGCGATGACCACCAGGAACACCAGGACCGCCCAGATGCTCGACCCCCGGTTCCGCCGCCGGGTGGTCCGCGGCAGCGGCGGGGTAGGGGCGTGCGCGGCCGGCTGATGCTGCCGGGCGGCAGCCGCCAGGTTCCGGTCCGGACCGCGGTTCAGGCCGTTCGTGATCCCCTGGGTCACGCCCTGCGTCATACCGCTGAACGTGGTGCGCAGCAGGCCGGCGACCTCGGCGGGCGAGGGCGCCCGGCCGGCCCAGGCGCCCGGCCCGGACGGCATCGACGCGGGGGGCACCGGGCGGGGTGTGGCGCCGGGCGGTCGGGGCGCCGACGGTCGGGTCGGCGTCCGGTTCGTCGGGGGGACGGCACCACGCAGGTCCGGGGCGGACCAGGCGGCCGGCGCCGCCCGGCGGGTCACCCCGGGATCGGCACCGCGATCGGCACCGCGATCGGCACCGCGCCGGCCGGGCTGGGCCACCCGGCCGGCGTCCACCCAGGCCCGCTCGGCGGCGAGGCGCGCCTGCACCGGTGTCGGGAGTTCGCCGGGGGTCTGAGCCCGGGCCGCCGCCAGCAGGTCCGCCGGATCCACGGCCGGTCCGGGCACCATCGCGTCGGGCATCGGGGCGGACAGCGCGTCGGGATAGACCTGCAGCACCGGCATCAGCACCGCCGGGTCGCCGGTGCCGTCCGGGCCGCACAGGGCATCGGCGAACCGTTGCTCGACCGGGACGGCGGCCGCCTCGGGCATGCCGGCCCGCGCCCTCGCGTCCGCCGGCCCCGTGCTCATGACCCAAATGGTAGGACGCCGCGCCGGCCGTGCGGCCCGGTTGAGGCGGGCGTCCCGGGTGAACCCGGGGTTGTCACCCATCCGTCACCCGTCCGAACCCGGCGGTCACCCGATGGACGGGCCCTCAGCGCGACTCGAACGCCGTACCGACATCCCTGCCGGCCGGGCGTCCGGCTCCTGGTCGGGTCCGTCGCCGAGTCGCACCATCGCCGCCGGAGGCTGGGCCCGGGCGGTGCGGGCTGATGTCCGCATCGTCTCCGGGAAACCCGCCACCGCCACCGAACGCAGACCCGAGCCCCCGAACGAAGAGCCGTGCCCGCTCAGCGGGCACCAACCTTCACTCGGTCCCCGCGGCGCGGCCCACCGTCGAGAGGGGCCCCACCGGATCCGACTGGATCGGACCCATCGGACCGGGCATCACCCGCAACCGCAACGCTCGCCAGCCGAGCGAAGACCAGTACCCGCCCAGCGAGCACGGACCTTCACTCGGCCCGCCGGCGGAACCGACCGGTCCGGCCGGACGGCCGGACCGGCGCATGAGTACCTCGACCGGGCCCGCCCGGCGCCGGGCCGACCGGGCGACCGGGCGACCGGGCGACCGGGCCGGGATTACTCGGCCGGCTTGGCCCGGGTGGTCCGCGGCTTGGTCGCCGTGCCGGTCTTGCTCGCGGACTTGGTCGCGCGCGGCTTGGCGGCTGTCCGGGTGCCGGTCGCGGCCGCGGCCTTGGCGCCCGAGGACGCCGTCTTCCGCGTCGTGGTGCGCTTGGGTGCCGGACCCCGCGCCCGCCGATCGGCCAGCAGTTCGGCGGCGCGCTCGACGGTCAGCGTGGCGACCTCGTCACCCTTGCGCAGCGAGGCGTTGGTCTCCCCGTCGGTGACGTACGGACCGAACCGCCCGTCCTTGATGACCATCGGCTTGCCGCCGGCCGGGTCGACGCCGACCTCGCGCAGCGGCGGCGCCGCGGCTGCCGATCGGCCCCGGGTCTTGGGCTGCGCGTACAGCGCGAGCGCCTCGTCCAGGGTGACGTCGAACAGCGCGTCCTCGTTGGCCAGGGACCGCGAGTCGGTGCCCTTCTTCAGGTACGGGCCGTACCGGCCGTTCTGGGCGGTGATCTCCTGCCCGTCGGCCGGGTCGACGCCGACCACGCGCGGCAGGGACAGCAGCTTGAGCGCGGTCGGCAGGTCGATGGTGTCCAGCGTCATCGACTTGAACAGCGACGCGGTGCGCGGTTTGGCCGCCGTCTTGGCGGTCTTCTTGCCGGTGCCGGAGGACGCCTCCGGTTCGGGCAGCACCTCGGTGACGTACGGGCCGAAGCGCCCGTCCTTGGCCACGATCATGTGCCCGGAGTCCGGGTCGACGCCCAGTTCGTTCTCGCCGCCGTCGCCGGACTGCGCGAACAGCCGCTCGGCCACCTCGGCGTCGACCTCGTCCGGGGGCAGGTCCTCGGGCAGGTTGGCCCGCTGCGCGGTCGGCTCCCCGTCCTCACCCGGCACCATCCGCTCCAGGTACGGCCCGTACCGGCCGACGCGGACCAGCACCTGGCGGCCCTGCTCGTCGGTGAGCAACGGCAGCGAGTTGACCTCGCGGGCGTCGATGTCCTCCAGCCGCTCGCCGACCAGCTTCTTCAGCCCGCCCGAGCGGCCGACCGAACCCTGCGGACCCAGGTCGCCGCCGAAGTAGAACGCGGACAGCCAGTCGGTGCGGCCGATCCGGCCGTCGGCGATCCCGTCGAGCTCGTCCTCCATGGCCGCGGTGAAGTCGTAGTCGACCAACCGGGAGAAGTGCTGCTCGAGCAGCCCGATCACGGCGAACGCGATCCAGGACGGGACCAGCGCCTGGCCCTTCTTCCACACGTACCCGCGGTCGATGATCGTGCGGATGATCGAGGTGTAGGTGGAGGGTCGGCCGATGCCCAGGTCCTGCAGCGCGCCGATCAGCGACGGCTCGGTGTAGCGGGCCGGCGGGGTGGTGACGTGGCTGGCCGGGATCAGCTCCCGGATGTCCAGCTGCTGACCCTGCTCCAGCTTGGGCAGCCGGCGTTCGGCGTCGTCCGCCTCGCCCCCGGCCTCGGCGTCCACCGTCTCGACGTACGCGCGCAGGAAGCCGGGGAACGTGATCGTCCGGCCCGATGCTGAAAAGCCGCAGGTGACCCGTCCGCTCTCGACGGCGGCGGTCGCGTCGATCTTGACCGAGAGGGTCAGACCGCGGGCATCGACCATCTGCGAGGCGATGGTGCGCTGCCAGATCAGCTCGTAGAGCCGGTACTCGTCGCCGGAGATCTGGTTGGCGACCTGGCCGGGGGTGCGGAAGTTGTCACCGGCCGGCCGGATCGCCTCGTGGGCCTCCTGGGCGTTCTTGACCTTCCGGGTGTACTGGCGCGGTGCGGCCGGCACGTACTCCGGCCCGTACAGCTGCCGGGCCTGGCTGCGCGCCGCCTCCTGCGCCGAGGTGCTCAGCGTCGTGGAGTCGGTTCGCATGTAGGTGATGAAGCCGTTCTCGTACAGCCGCTGGGCCGTGCGCATCGTGCGCTCGGAGTTGAAGCCGAGCTTGCGGCCGGCCTCCTGCTGCAGCGTCGAGGTCATGAACGGCGGGTAGGGCTTGCGCGTGTAGGGCTTCTCCTCGACCGAGGTGACGGTGGCGGTGCCGCCGGTCAGCGCCGCGGCCAGGGTCCGGGCGCCGTCCTCGTCCAGCAGCAGCACGTCGGCGTCGGCCTTGAGCCCGCCGGTGGCCGCGTCGAAGTCCCGGCCGGCGGCCAGCCGGCGCCCGTCGACCGTGCTCAGGGCCGACTTGAACCGGCCCTCGTCGGCCCCGGCCTGGGCCATGAACGCGTCCAGGCCCCAGTAGGTCCCCGAGCGGAACGCCATCCGCTCGCGCTCGCGCTGCACGATGATGCGGGTGGCGACCGACTGCACGCGCCCCGCGGACAGCTTCGGCATCACCTTCTTCCACAGCACCGGCGAGACCTCGTAGCCGTAGAGCCGGTCCAGGATGCGCCGGGTCTCCTGGGCGTCGACCAGGTTCTCGTCCAGCTCGCGCGGGTTGGCGGCGGCCTCCCGGATCGCGGCCGGCGTGATCTCGTGGAAGACCATCCGCTTGACCGGAATCTTCGGCTTGAGGGTCTCCAGCAGGTGCCAGGCGATGGCCTCGCCCTCGCGGTCCTCGTCCGTGGCCAGGTAGAGCTCGTCGGCGCCGGCCAGCAGCGACTTGAGTTTGGCGACCTGGGCCTTCTTCTCCGGGGACACGATGTAGAGCGGCTCGAAGCCGTTCTCGGTGTTCACCCCGAGGCGCGCCCACGGCTCGCCCTTGTACTTGGCGGGCACGTCGGCGGCGCCCCGGGGGAGGTCGCGGATGTGCCCGACGGACGATTCGACGACGTAGCCGTCACCGAGGTAGCCGGAAATGGTCTTGGCCTTGCTCGGTGACTCGACGACGACCAGCCGCACGCCGCCATTGCGGGTGCTCGCGGTTGTGCCAGTGGCCATCAGGTCTCGTTCTCCTTGCTGTTCCGATGCGTCGTCCCGGTGCGGTGCTGCCATCGAACCGGAACGACGGTGGTGCTGTGGTGGCCCCCGCCACCCGGGGCCGGCGCGGAACGCCGCGTCACGGCCTCTCCGGGAGCAGGATGCCACAGCTACGCAAGTGCTCCGTGTGGACATCGCCGCGCCGCGGACCGCTCATCCCGGTCCGGGCCCGCCCGGAACGGCCCGTCCCGGGCCGGTCAATGGGCGGGCCGGGGGAAGAGGCCGGCCGGCGCCTCGGGTGGCGGCGTGCCGACCATGTCCGCCAACCGGGTGCAGCGCCGGAGCCCGACGATCCGCATCGCCGGCCCGCCGGCCGCCGGACCGATCAGCGATCCGGCCAGGCCGATCGCCGCGCAGCAGCCGGCCAGCGACTCGTGGATGTCCGGGGTCTGCGGGTCCAGACCGAGCAGGTACCCGACGGGGCCGGGGCGACCGGCGGCGATGGCCCAGCACCGCATCCAGCCGGCCGAGAGTTCGACCTCGGGCGGGGCCACCTTCACCGAGCCGTCCAGCCACCGGTCGGACAGCTGGGCGAGCACCGGCGCCGGGTCGGTGCGCAGGACCGTGACGCGGTCGTCCAGATCGATGTGCGCCTCGACGTCGCGGACCCGGCACTCCCGGATCAGGGCCCGGGCACGCCAGTCGTCGGCCAGCCGGATCACCAGCCGGACCCCGTCCGCGGTGACCTCGAGCTGGCCGTTGGCGGCCAGCAGACCGCCCAGGTCGTCCCCCACCGGCGAGGTGAGGTCGGCCGAGAAGAGTGACAACTGTGTCACCCGAGCCCCCTTGCCACGCAATGCAGGGTAGCCCCCGACCCGAGGGCCGAGGGCTACCGCTGCACGCAACCGAACGGGCGATGACGGATCCGGCCGGGCCCGTCAGGCCCGGGCGGGCGCGTCCGCGTGCAGCGAGGATTCGCGCCGCTTGGACACCACGACCGCCGCGATGATGATGACCACCGCCAGCGCGGAGATGCCGTAGCGGATGCCCGGGCTGGCCCCGTCGCCCACGGTCAGCGCGACGATGGCCGGCGCGATGAGCAGCGCGACCAGGTTCATCACCTTCAGCAGCGGGTTGATGGCCGGACCGGCGGTGTCCTTGAACGGGTCACCCACGGTGTCACCGATGACGGTGGCCTCGTGCGCGGGCGAGCCCTTCCCGCCGTGGGTGCCGTCCTCCACGATCTTCTTCGCGTTGTCCCAGGCGCCACCGGAGTTGGCCAGGAAGACGGCCATCAGCGTGCCGGTGGCGATGGTGCCGGCCAGGTAGCCGGCCAGCGGGCCGACGCCGAGGCCGAAGCCGACGGCGATCGGCGCGAACACCGCCAGCAGGCCGGGGGTGGCCAGCTCGCGCAGCGAGTCGCGGGTGACGATGTCGACGACCTTGCCGTACTCCGGCTTGTTGCGACCCTCCATGATCCCGGGGATCTCCCGGAACTGGCGGCGCACCTCGTAGACCACGGCGCCCGCGGCCCGGGAGACCGCGTTGACGGCCAGCCCGGAGAACAGGAAGACGACGCAGGCCCCCAGCAGCATGCCGACCAGGGTGCCCGGGGACACGACCGAGGTGACGAACGAGCTGAGGCTGCCGGCAGCGACTCCGGCGGCCTCGCCGGCCGAGATCAGGGCCCCGGTGATCGCGTCGGAGTACGAACCGAACAGCGCGGTCGCGGCCAGCACGGCGGTGGCGATGGCGATGCCCTTGGTGATGGCCTTGGTGGTGTTGCCGACCGCGTCGAGCTCGGTCAGGATCTTCGCGCCCTCGTCCGAGACCTCGCCGCTCATCTCGGCGACGCCCTGGGCGTTGTCGGAGACCGGCCCGAACGTGTCCATCGCGACGATGACGCCGACGGTGGTCAGCAGGCCGCAGCCGGCCAGCGCGATCATGAACAGGGCGACGATCAGCGAGCTGGAGAGCAGGAAGGCGCCGTAGACGGCGGCCGCGATGACCAGGGCGGTGTACACGGCCGACTCGAAGCCGACCGAGATGCCGGCCAGCACCACGGTGGCCGGACCCGTCAGCGAGGACTTCGCGACGTCCTTGGTCGGCTTGGTCTCGGTGCCGGTGAAGTAGCCGGTCAGCCAGAGGATGACCGCAGCCAGGACGATGCCGATGATGACCGAGACGATGGCCATCAGGGCGGGGTTGCCGGACACGTCGCGGACGGCGTCGATACCCAGCGCGGCGAAGTTGTTCGGCAGGTAGACGAACGCGGCGACGGCCGACAGAACGGCGGAGATGCCGGCGGAGATATAGAAGGAGCGGTTGATCGTGACCAGGCCCGGCTCACCGGCCTTGGCCTTGGTGATGTAGATGCCGATGATCGCGGTCAGCACGCCGATCGCCGGGATGATCAGGGGGAAGACCAGACCCTTGGTGCCGAACGCGGCGCTGCCCAGGATGAGGGAGGCGACCAGGGTCACCGCGTAGCTCTCGAACAGGTCGGCGGCCATGCCGGCGCAGTCGCCGACGTTGTCCCCGACGTTGTCGGCGATGGTCGCGGCGTTGCGGGGGTCGTCCTCGGGGATGCCCTGCTCGACCTTGCCGACCAGGTCGGCGCCGACGTCGGCGGCCTTGGTGAAGATGCCGCCGCCGACCCGCATGAACATGGCGAGCATGGCGGCGCCGAAGCCGAAGCCCTCCAGCACCTTCGGCGCTTCGCCGACGTAGACCAGGACGACGACGGACGCGCCCAGCAGGCCGAGGCCGGTGGTGGCCAGGCCGACGGTGCCGCCGGTGCGGAACGCGATCTGCATCGCCTTCTCCCGGCCGCCGTCCCCGTTGGCCGCGGCGGCCACCCGGACGTTGGCCCGGGTGGACAGCCACATGCCCAGGTACCCGATCGACGCGGAGAAGGCCGCGCCGAAGAGGAAGGCGATGGACCGGCCGATCCGCTCCCCGGTGGTGTTCGCCGGCAGCGCGAAGAGCAGGGCGAAGACGATGACGACGAAGACGCCCAGCGTCCGGAACTGGCGGGTGAGGTAGGCGGCGGCGCCCTCCTGCACGGCGGACGAGATCTCCTGCATGTTCTTGGTCCCGGTGCCGGCGGCGAGCACGCCGGCCCGCAGCACGAAGGCGATCACCAGGGCCACGAGGGCGACGACGGCAACACCGATCACGATGATCTGGTCACTGCCAGTAATGGACACTTCCGCGGCGGCGGCACTCGTGGACATCGAACTCCTGATCCATGCACATAGCGGTGCGCGTGGTGAACCGGTCGATCCGATGCGACCGGCGTTGGTCTTCTCCGTCGATCCCCCGAGGTCCGACGTGACGAAAAGTACTGTAGAGCACGGCCCCGACAGCCCAGCGGCTACCAGCAATGTCGCCCGACCGCTCGCCCGGCGGGCGGGGAGGGCGGCCGGTCGGGACCCACTGTCGGACCGGATCTGGACAATGCTGACGTGACCACACGGAAACTCGGAGTTGCGCCGAGCACCTCCCCGGATCCGCTGAATCGGTCCAGCACTTTCCATGTGAATTCGGTCACAGAGGGTCTCCGACACGTCCGTCGTCGACCGGCCTCGCCGGGGTCGGTGACCGACTGGCCGGCCTGGGCGCACCCGGCCGTGACGACGGCGCTGGCCGGGGTCGGCGTCGTCCGGCCCTGGGCCCACCAGGTCGCCGCCGCCGACCTCGCCCGGGCCGGGCACGACGTCGTCCTGGCCACCGGGACCGCGTCCGGCAAGTCGGTCGGCTACCAGCTGCCCGCCCTCTCGGCGATCGCCGACGACCCGCGGGCCACCGTGCTCTACCTCGCTCCGACCAAGGCCCTGGCCGCCGACCAGCTGCAGGCGCTGACCGCGTTGCGCCTGCCCGACCTGCGCGCGGCGACCTACGACGGCGACACCCCGGCGCAGGAACGGGAATGGGTGCGCGGGCACGCCAACTGGGTACTGACCAACCCGGACATGCTGCACCTGGCCCTGCTCCCCCACCATTCGGCCTGGGCCCGGCTCTGGCGGCGCCTGGCGTACGTCGTGGTGGACGAATGTCACGCCTACCGCGGCGTCTTCGGCTCGCACGTCGCGCTGGTGCTGCGCCGGCTGCTCCGGATCGCCCGGCTGTACCGGTCCACGCCGGTCGTCGTGCTGGCGTCGGCGACGTCAGTGGATCCGGCGGTCGCCGCCGGCCGGCTGGTCGGGCGGCCGGTGCGGGCGGTGACGCAGGACGAGTCGTCTCGCCCGGCGGTCGACGTCGTGCTGTGGGAGCCCGGCCCGGACGCCCTGGCGGGGGCCGACGGCGCCGAAGAATCTGACGGGAGTGTCGATGTCGCGTCGGGCCGGCCGCGGCGGCGGCCGTCGGCACCGGCCGCGGCGGCGCGGCTGACCGCGGATCTGGTGGCCGGCGGGGCCCGCACGCTGACCTTCGTCCGGGCCCGACAGGGTGCCGAGCAGGTGGCGGTGGCCGCGCGGCGTCACCTGCGGCGGACCGCGCCCGAGCTCGAGCAGCGGGTGGCCGCCTACCGCGGCGGCTACCTGCCCGAGGACCGGCGCGACCTGGAACGGGCCCTGGACTCCGGC
>NZ_JBMDXT010000090.1:0-30027 GCF_048594475.1 Nakamurella sp.
CGGGTCGATCATCGGGTGCGGCCGTCCCACGGTGAACTCGTCGTCCCCGAGGTCGACGATCGCATGGCCGAACCCGGTCGGGGCCGGGCCGGCGGGACGGTGCTCGCCCGCGCGGACGAACCCGTCGACTCCTGCCTCACCTGTCACATCCGGAGGGAGTTGATCCGCGCCGGCGTTGTTGATCCGCGCAGGGAGGGGCAGGGTGGCCGCGATGGTGCCGAGCCGGTCGGCGAGGACGATCCGCGCCTCCTGGGCCAGGGTGCCGCCGGCGTAGAGACCGCGCAGCCACCCGGCCCTGCCGCTCGGGTCCGGGACCCCGGCCCCGCCGATGGGATCCGGGACCCCGGTGGCCACCCGGCCCCAGGTCGGCCAGGCCGGCACCGGGGCGCCGACCGCGGTGAGCAGGTGCTCGGCGGCCGCGGTGATGTCCGGGCGGTCCGCGCCGATCACCAGCAGGGTGACCGGCGTGTCCAGGGTTCCGGCCAGGGCCGCCAGATCGGCGGCCACCTGCGGGTCGGCCGGCTTGGAGATGACCGCGATGTGGTCGGTGCCCGCGTCCGCGTCCAGCAGGACGAGGGCGGCGCGGGTGCTGCGGCCGGCGACCGCCGCGGACAGGTCCCGGCCGCCGACGCCGATGACGTGGGACACCGCCACTCCGGCCTCGTCCAGCAGGCAGGTCAGCTGCTGCGCCCCCGTCCCGGACGCCGCGACGAGGCCGACCCGCGGGCCGCCGGCGGCCCGCAGCACGTTGGTGAAGCCCAGCCCGACGCCGCCGAGAATCGCCGTGCCGCAATCCGGGCCCATCGCCAGCACGCCGGCGTCCGCGGCCGCCGCCTTGATCGTCACCTCGTCGGCCACCGGGACGTTGTCGGAGAAGATCATCACGTGCCGGCCCGCCTCGATCGCGTCGAGCGCCTCGCCCAGGACCGCCGGCCCGGGCACCGACAGCAACACCACCCGGGCGTCCGGGTGGTCGTGCGCCGCGGCCCGGACGGTGCGCGCGGGGGCGGCGGCGCCGGCGCCCCGGGGCGGCGGCACCCGGGCGGTGAGCCCCTGGTCGATCGCGTCCAGCCCGGGCCGCACGGCGGTCCCGTCGGCGCCGCGGACGGTGATCAGCAGATCGTTCGGCCCGGCCTCCTGCGGCGCCGAGAAGCCCAGTGCTTCAGCCAGTTCCAGGTTCAGCGGGGTGGCCATGGCCACCTGGGCGGCGGTGACCCCGGGCACCGCGGCCGCCGCCTGGGAGACCCGGAGCAGCGTGACCGAGTCGTGGTAGACCCCGCGCCGGAGGAGGACCTGCTCGGCCGGTGACGGGTCGGCGGATGTCATCGGGCCTCCGGGGCGGGTCGGCGGGCGGGGCGCCATGCGGCTGCCCCGATCATTCCCGATCCGCGGTCCGCCGCCGGGCCGCCGGTCGGGTCGGGGTGAGGACGGGAGCGGGATGGGGAAAGATCGGGGGATGAAGCCGGCCCCCTTCGTGTGGCACGGCCCCGAGGACGTCGGGGCCGCGGTGGCCCTGCTCGGCGAGTACGGCCCCGACGCCAAGGTGCTGGCCGGCGGCCAGTCGCTGGTGCCGCTGCTGGCGATGCGGCTGACCCGGCCGGCGCACCTGGTCGACATCAACCGGGTGGCCGCGCTGGACACGGTCACGGTCGACGGGAGCGGGGTGCGGATCGGGGCCCTGGCCCGGCACCGGCGGGTGGAGCGGGACGACGAGGCCTTTCGGGTTCAGCCGCTGCTGCGGCAGGCCCTGCAGTACGTGGCGCACCCGACCATCCGCAACCGTGGCACCTGTGTCGGGTCGCTCGCGCACGCCGACCCGGCCGGTGAGCTGACCGCGGTGCTGGCCCTGTGCGACGGCTCGGTCACCCTGCAATCGGCGGCCGGCACGCGCACCGTCGCCGCCGCCGACTTCTTCGTCGGCCCGCTGACCAGCGCGCTCGCCCCGGACGAGCTCGCCGTCGCCGCCCACGTACCGGCCCGGCCGGCCCGGACCGGCACCGCCTTCGTCGAGATCGCGCGCCGGCACGGTGATTACGCGCTGTGCGGGGTGGCCGCGACGGCCGAGCTGGACGCGGCCGGCGAGCTGCACCGGTTGCGGTGCGGCTACCTGTCGGTGGCCGACGTGCCGCTGGTGCTGGACCTGACCCGGGCCTGGCGGGCCGGCCCGGACGCGGCCGCGGACCTGGCGCACGACGCGGTCGACCCGGTCACCGATCTGCACGCGACCGCCGACTACCGCCGGCACCTGGCCCGGGTGCTGACCCGGCGGGCGGCCGGGCAGGCCATCGCGGCCGCGCGGGAGTGGGAGGCACCGTGACCGAGCCGCTGCACGAGATCACCCTGAGCGTCAACGGCGTCGCGCGGACGGCGCGGGCCGCCGCCCGGCGGACGCTGTCCGATTTCCTCCGGCACGACCTGGGGCTGTCCGGCACGCACGTCGGCTGCGAGCACGGGGTGTGCGGGGCGTGCACGGTCCTGCTCGACGGGGAACCGGTGCGGTCCTGCCTGATCTTCGCGATCTCGGTGGCCGGGCAGCGCGTCACCACGGTGGAGGGGCTGGCCGACGGCGAGCGGCTGAGCCCCGTCCAGCGGGCGTTCGGCGAGTGCCACGCGCTGCAGTGCGGGTTCTGCACCCCCGGGTTCCTGACCACGGTCACCGCCGGGCTGGCCGAGAATCCGGCGCCCAACCGGGCCGACGCGGTCGCCATGATCGCCGGAAACCTGTGCCGCTGCACCGGCTATCACAACATCGTGGATGCCGTCCTGCGGGCCGCCGAGCTCGGCCGGGAGGGATCCTGATGGCCACCCGGTACGTCGGACGCGGCATCCGGCGGGTCGAGGACCGGCGGCTTGTCACCGGCAACGGCCGCTACACCGACGACATCGGTGCCGGGACCGGCGCTCTCGAGGTCGCCTTCGTCCGGTCCCCGCACGCGCACGCGCGGATCCTGGACATCGACGTCGCCGGCGCGCTGGACGTCGACGGGGTCGTCGCCGTCTACACCTACGAGGACCTGGAGGGTGCGGCCGCCGAGCCGCTGCCGATCCTGATCCCGCACCCCGCCCTGCACGCCGGGCGCACCGGGTACGTGCTGGCCAACGGCGTCGTGCATCACGCCGGGGCGGCCGTGGTCATGGTCGTGGCGGAGAACCGTTACCTGGCCGAGGACGCCGCCGCGGCCATCGTCGTCGACTACGAGGTGCTCCCCGCGGTGGTCGGTCTGGACGCCGCCCGGGCCGCGACCCGCGCGGTGCACGACGACGTCCCGGACAACGTGGCCGCCCACCTGCTCCAGCAGGTCGGCGACGTCGACGCGGCGATGCGCACGGCCCCGCACCGGCTCACGCTCGACCTCGAGATCAGCCGATCCTGCTCGATGCCGTTGGAGGGCAAGGCCGTCCACGCCCGGTGGGATCCGGACGACCGCAGCCTGCGGGTGTACTCGGCGACCCAGGCGGCCACCTCGGTCCGGGCCGCGATCGCCGCCAAGCTCGGCCTGCCGCTGCCCAAGGTCGAGGTGATCGCGCCGGACGTCGGCGGCGGGTTCGGGGTCAAGATCGTGCACCCGTGGCCGGAGGAGATCCTGATCCCGCTGGCCGCCATGCGGCTGCAGCGCCCGGTGAAGTGGACCGAGGACCGGCGCGAGCACTTCGTGTCCTCGGCCCACGAGCGCGGGCAGCAGCAGCACATCGAGGTCGGCTTCGACGACACTGGGCGGATTCTCGCCCTCGACGTGCAGTTCTGGCACGACAACGGGGCCTACACGCCGTACGGCATCATCTGCCCGATCGTCACCTCCACCCAGCTGCTCGGCCCGTACAAGCCGGGGGCCTACCGGGTCGAGTTCCGCTCGCTCTACACCACCACGGTCATCGTGACCCCCTACCGCGGAGCCGGCCGGCCGCAGGGCGTGTTCGCCATGGAGCGCACGATGGACCGCATCGCGCAGACCCTCGGCCTGGACCGCACCGCCGTCCGGGCCGCGAACTTCATCCAGCCGGACGAGTTCCCGTTCGACCAGGGGCTGATCTTCCAGGACGGCCGCCCGCTGATCTACGACTCCGGCGACTACCCGACCCAGCTGGCCATGATCAAGGACCTGATCGGCTGGGACGACTTCCCGGCCCGGCAGGCCGCCGCGGCCGCGCAGGGCCGGCTGCTCGGCATCGGGATCGGGTGCTACGTCGAAGGCACCGGGCCGGGCCCGTACGAGGGCGCGCACGTGCAGGTGCTGACCGACGGCAGCGTCGAGGTGGCGATCGGGCTGACGTCGCAGGGCCAGGGCCACCAGACGGTCTTCGCCCAGATCGTCGCGGACGAGCTCGGGGTGCCGTTCGAAGAGGTCAGGGTGACCACGGGAGACACCCGCCGGTTCGGCCACGCGGTCGGCACCTTCGCCTCCCGGGCCGCGGTGATGTCCGGCTCGGCGGTCGCGCTGGCCGCCCGGGCGGTCCGGGCCAAGGCCCTCCGGGTCGCCGCGGACGCGCTCGAGGCCAGCGAGGCCGACCTGGAGATCGTCGACGGGGTCGTCGCCGTCCGGGGCAACCCCACGGCGTCCATCGGCCTCGGCTCGGTGGCCGTGCTGTCCAACCCGCTGCGGTACGCCTTCGACGAGGCCGCCAAGGCCGCCACCCAGTTCGCCCGGCCGGCCGACCCGGACCGCCCGCCGGTCGCTGAAGGCGAGGCCCCGGGCCTGGAGTCGCGCGACTACTACTCCCCGCCCCGCTGCACGTTCGCCTCCGGCATGCACGCCGCGATCGTCGAGATCGACCCGGACACCAGCGAGATCCGTATCGAGAAGTACTGCGTGATCCACGACTGCGGCACTCTGATCAACCCGATGATCGTGCGCGGGCAGGTGCACGGCGGCGTCGCGCAGGGGATCGGCGGCGCGCTCTACGAGACGCTCGACTACGACGAGCACGGCCAGCTGCGCAACGCGTCCTTCATGGACTTCCTGATGCCGTACGTCACCGAGCTGCCGGACACGATCGAGCTGGACCACCAGGAGACGCCGTCCCCGCTGAACCCGCTGGGCATCAAGGGGGCCGGGGAGGCCGGCGTCATCCCGGTGTCGGCGGTGCTGGCCGCGGCGGTCGAGAACGCCACCGGCCTGCGGATCACCCGGATGCCGCTGAGCCCCAGCGAGCTGTTCCACCTGCGTCGGGAGGGCGACACCGCATGAAGGTGACCGGCAGTTCCGTCCTGCATGCCCCGCCGGACCGGGTGTGGCAGGCGATCACCGACCCCGACGTGCTGGCCGGTGTCATCCCCGGATGCGAGGGACTGGTGCCGCTGGCCCCGGACCGGTTCCGGCTGACGGTCACGCTCGGCGTCGCGTCCATCAAGGGGTCCTACACCGGCGAGGTCGCGTTCGCCGACCTGCGGCGGCCGGGCTCGCTCACGCTGCGGGCCAGCGGCGCCGGGGCGCCGGGGACCATCGACACCACCGTCGCGGTGGTGCTGACCGATCTCGGGGCGGCGACCCGTGTGGACTACGACGCCGACGCGGTCGTCGGTGGGATGGTCGGGGGCGTCGGGCAGCGCGTGCTCGGAGCCGTCGCCACCCGCACCGCGGCCGCGTTCTTCGCCGCCATCGACGGCACCCTGACCGGCCCCGCCGGGCCGGCCGCGGAGGCCGGGCCGGCCGGGGCCGTGCCGCCCCCGCGTCTCGCACCCGCCGGCACCGGTCCCGCGGCCGCGCCGGCCCCCGTCACGCCGGCTTCGCTCGGCCGGTCCCCCGCACCGGCCGAGCCGGCCCGCGCCCCGTGGGACCTGGTCGCGGCGGCCGCGCTCGGGGCCCTGTCGATGCTCGTCGGGGTGCTGGTGGGCGTCCGCATCGGCCGCCGACGCTGACCCGCACCGACCCGTCAGCACCGGCCCGTCAGCACCGGGATGGGCAGCAGGTCGCGGTCGAGGGGGTGGGGGTCGAGCGGGACGGGCCCGGCGGTCAGCGCAGGCGCTCGACCGGGAACTCGGTGGGCGGAGCCGCGACCAGATCCTGGGCCGGAACGAGCGCGATCTCCCGGGAGCCGGCGGTGTGGGTGGCGGCCAGGATGCCGTAGACCGACGAGGCGACCCGGGCCAGAGCGGGGCCGACGCCGTCGGCCAGGTGGGCCAGGAACAGGGCGGCGGTGACGTCACCGGCCCCGTTCACCGACAGCGGCAGCTCCGGGGTGCGGACCAGGTAGGCGCCGGAATCGTCGACCGCGACCATGCCGATCTGGTCGTCGTCGACCACGGACCCCTTCACCGAGGTGACCAGCACGGTGCGCGGCCCCATGGCCCGGACGGTGTCGATCGCCGCGAGCAGCTCCTCCGGGCCGTCGATCCGGCTCGGGTCGACTTTGCCCGGGTCGCCGCCGAACGCCAGGTAGGAGAGCTCGAACGCGTTGGGCGTCAACACGTCCGCGACCGGGACCACCCGCTCCCGGATCAGCTCCGGCACCCCGGGCAGGACGAACATGCCCCGGCCGACGTCGCCCATCACCGGGTCGGCGCAGTAGACGGCGGCGGGGTTGAGCGTGCGGATCCGGGCGACGGTGTCGAGCACGATCGCGGCCACCCCGGGTGACCCCTGGTAGCCGGTCAGCACCGCGTCCACCGTGGCCAGGGCGTCCCGGTCGGCGACCCCCTCGATCACCTCACCGATCACCGCCGGATCCATGACCGTCCCCCGCCAGGCCCCGTACCCGGTGTGGTTCGAGAAGTGCACGGTGTTCACCGCGATCACCTCGTGACCCAGGCGCTGCAGCGGGAAGACGGCGGCCGAGTTGCCGACGTGGCCGTAGGCCACCGACGACTGGATGGACAGGATGCGCATGACACGCAGCCTGACACGAACTGCCAGCCCAATCGAATCTTCGATGCGAAGATAGGGCCCTTCGACTCTGCCGTCGGGGTCACCCGTCCGCGCACGCTGGGGTCGCCATCGCCGGTGCCGGAAGAGGGATGCCAGTCGTGCGTGCCCTGATCGTCCACGAATCGCTCTGCCCCGCCGCCGGAGAGGTGGTGGCCGCGATCGCCGCCGGCCTGACCGCCCGCGGGGCCGCCGTCAGCACGCTGGCCACGACCGCGGCCCGCCCGGACGTCGGCGAACCGGTCGATCTGCTGATCGTCGCCGCCCCGGCCAACCCGCTGCCCAGCCAGCCGGCGCCGTTCATCCCGACGGTCGGTCTTCCAGTGGCCGGCGGGGTCCGGGAATGGATCGAGCGCATCGACCTGCCACACGGTCAGCCGGCGGCGACGTTCGACGTCCGGGCCCCGATCGGATCGCCGGAACCGGGCGGCCCGGGTCCGGCTGCCGGTGCGCGGCCGTCCGGGATGCCCGGGTCGCCGGCCCGGGCCGCGGCCCACCGGCTGCGCGAGCGCGGGGCGACGATCGTGGGCACCCGATCGTTCACCGGCCCGGGGCCGGGCGGCCGGCTGGACGAGGCCGAACGCGGGCACGTGCGGGACTGGATCGCCGGCCTGGTCGTCGAGGCCGCGATCCACCGGGTCGGCTGACCGGCCACCGTCAGGTCACGATCCGGCCGCAATTTTGCGCGGCAAACTTTCATCCGTCGCCAAGTGGGTACTGCCAGGTCATAGTCCCGACTGCGGGTCCGGCGACGGATCCCACCGAAAGGAAGTGACGGCCGTGGTTCTCGCGATCGTGCTCATCGTCCTGGCCATCCTGCTCGGCCTGGGCGGCCTGCTGTTCACCGCGCTCAAGTGGCTGTTGATCGTGGCCGCGGTGCTGCTCGTCGCCGGTCTGGTGGCCGGCTTCATCGGCCGCGGCAAGGCCCGCTCCATCAGGTAGCCGGCGCCCCTCAGGAGACCTTTGGTTGGCCGAGCGTGCGAGGCCACGGTCGGGCACTGATGGGGTGTCCGGGCGGGAGTGCGGCGACGGAGGAGCCGGATTCCCTCAGGACACCTCAAGCTCGACGACCGCCGACCGGGCGTCGAGCACCACCTTGCGCGCCGCGGTGGACAGGGTGTCCGGGGCCAAAGCCGTGACGACGTACCGGCCCGGGGTCGGCAGCGGTCGGCACCAGCTGCCGTCCGGACCGGTGGTCAGCGACTCGACGAAGGCGCCGGTGGCCTCGCTGATGGAGATCAGGGCGCCGGGCACCCCCGTGCCGGCCCGGCACACCCGGCCGGACAGCGTCAGCTGGTCGGTCAGGGTGATCTCCGGCAGCGGGCCCTGCCCGCCGACCGTCATCACCCGCGCCTGGGGCGCCCATCCCTGCGCGTTGGCCAGCACCAGATAGCGGTCCGGACCGGGCAGCGCGATCGAGTACCGGCCGTCGTGGTCGGCGCGGCTCCAGTCGACGGGATCACCGGTCGTGGTCATCACGGTCACCACCGCCGGATAGGGCGCCGGGCCGTCCGCCCGGCGGATCCGACCGTGCACCACCACCTCCCGGCTGTTCCCGGACCGCACCGCGCCGCCGTGGGTGTCGGGACCGACGCGCACCTGCGGGTGGGCCGTCACGGCCGGGATGAACCTGGCCACCGCGCACGCCACCAGCGCCGCCCCGGCGGCCATCCAGAAGACGTACTCGAACGCCTGGAACGATGGTGCGGTCAGCGGGCCGGCCGGCGTGACGACGGTGATGGTGACCGCACCGAGGATGGCCGCCACCGCCGCGCTCGAGGTGGAGGTGCCGATCGCCCGGAGCAGCGTGTTCAGACCGTTCGCGCTGGCCGTCTCGGTGATCGGGACCGAGGCCATGATGAGCGTCGGCATGGCCGCGTAGGCGATGGCGGTGCCGATGCTGACCAGCGTCGACCCGACGACCACGGCGGCGAGGTTGCCCGACAGGAACACCCGGGCCACGTACGCGGCCGCCATCACCAGGCCGCCGGTGATCAGGGTCGGCCGGCCGCCGAACCGGTTGATCAGCGCCCCGGAGACCGGCGCGAAGACCACCATGGCCAGGCCCGACGGCACCATCAGCAGCCCCGCGGTGATCACCGGGAGCCCGAAGCCGTACCCGGTGGCCGCCGGGATCTGCAGTTCCTGGGTGGTCAGCAGCAGGTTGGCGAACATGGCGAAGCCCAGCAGCACGGAGGCGACGTTGGTCAGCAGCACCGGCCGGCGGCCGGACGTGCGCAGGTCGACCAGGGGCTGGCCGACCCGCAGTTCCCACGGCACCCAGGCGGCCAGCGCCGCCACCGCGACCAGCACCAGGCCGATCACCGGCTGGCCGGTCCAGCCCCAGGCCGTGCCCTTGGAGACGACCAGCAGCAGCCCGGTGAGCGCGACCGAGAGCAGGACCGCTCCGACGTAGTCGAAGGAACCGCCGGTGCGCACCCGCGACTCCGGCACGATCAGCATGATGGCGACCAGCAGCAGGACGCCGACGATCGCGGACAGCCAGAAGTTGGCGTGCCAGCCCAGGTTCTCGGACACCACGCCGGCCAACGGCAGGCCGAGCGCGCCACCGATGCCCAGCGTGGCGCTCATCAGCGCCACCGCCGAGCTGACCCGCTCCCGGGGCAGCTCGTCGCGCATGATGCTGATCCCGATCGGGATCAGGGCCGCCGCGAACCCTTGGAACGCGCGACCGACGATCACCAGGGTGAACGTGGCCGACACCGCGGCGATCACCGAGCCGACCGTCATGGCCAGCATGCACACCAGCATCATCAGCCGCTTGCCCAGCATGTCGGCCAGCCGCGACATCACCGGCGTGGCCACGGCGCTGGTCAGCAGGGTGGCGGTGACCAGCCAGGCGGCGTCGTCGGCGCTGACGCCCAGGATCGCCGGGAACTCCGGGAGCAGCGGGACGACCATCGTCTGCTGCAGCGCCACCGCCGTGCCGCACAGGGCCAGCACGGCGACGATGGCCCCGGTCCGCCGTCGTTGCGGTACCGGACCGCTCGCCGGATCGGTCACCTGGTCCACCTCCCGGGTCGTCGTCGGCTCGGCGACCACGAGCGGCACGTCGCGCCGTCGTGGTCGTGGTCGTGGTCGTGGTCGTTACTCAGGCTCATCACAGCATCCCCGGCCGCGATCCGACGAGGGCCCGTGGCGATCGACCGCCTGCGCGCCGGCCGGGCCGGTGCCAGACTGGCCCGTGTGCGGCTCGAACCCGAAGATGTGCTCGCCCCGGCCGACGAGGCGACGGCCACCCATCCGGCCCTGGTCCTGCCCCCGGCCCAGTTGGCCGGCCGGATCCAGCACACGCTGATCGGACAGGCCATCACCGACCGGCAGGTCCGTGAGCACGTGACCCAGACGCTCGAGCACGGCTTCGACGCGGCGATCGTGCCGCCCTGCTGGGTGCCGGTCGCCCGTCGCGAACTGCGCGGCACGGTGGCCCGGATCGGCTCGATCGTGAACTACCCGCACGGCAGCGGGCTGACCCCGGTCCGGGTGGCCGAGGTCCGGGCCCTCGTCGACGCCGGGGTCGACGAGCTCGACGCGACCGTCAACGTCGGGTTCCTGCTCTCCGGCCGGGTGACCGAGTTCGTCGAGGACCTGGCGGCGGTGGTGGCCGCGGCCGCGCCGATCGGGGTGAAGCTGATGCTCGAACTCCCGCTGCTGGACGCCCGGCAGCGCGAGCGCGCGGTCGCCGCGGCGGTGGACGCCGGCGCCGCCTTCGTCGCGGTCGCCTCCCGCTTCTCCGTCGGTGTGGCCGACCCGGCCGGGGTCGGTTACCTGCGCCGGTCGGTGCCGCCGTCGGTCGGGGTCAAGGCCAACGGCGGGATCCGGACCATCGAACAGGTCAGGGCCCTGCTGGCGGCCGGCGCCGACCTGATCGGCACGTCGGCCGGCATCGCGATCGTCACCGGTCGCGGCAACGCGCGCGAGCCCGGGTACTCGTATTAGCTACACGGGACCGCCCGGCGCGAGCACCAGCAGGAGATCACCGATGCCCACCACCGACACGCTCAATCGCGAGACGACGCTGTGCATCTCGCTCGCCGCCCGGCCGAGCAATCTGGGCACCCGGTTCCACAACTTCCTGTACGACCGGCTCGGGCTCGACTACGTCTACAAAGCCTTCGCGCCCACCGACATCACGGCCGCGGTGACCGGCATCCGCGGCCTGGGCATCCGCGGGGCGGCCGTGTCCATGCCGTACAAGGAGGCGTGCATCCCGCTGCTGGACGAGCTCGACCCGTCGGCCGCGGTGATCGAGTCGGTGAACACCATCGTCAACACCGACGGCCGGCTGGTCGGCTACAACACCGATTACACCGCGGTGGCCACCGCGCTGCGCCGGCACGGGGTGGCGCCGGGCACCGGGTTCCTGCTCCGCGGCAGCGGCGGCATGGGCAAGGCGGTGGTGGCGGCCCTGCGCGACCACGGCCTGACCGACGGGACGATCGTCGCCCGCAACGAGCGCACCGGTCGGGCGCTCGCGCAGCAGTACGGCTTCGGCTGGGCGCCCGAGACGGGCGACTCCACCGCCCCGCTGCTGGTCAACGTGACCCCGATCGGCATGGCCGGCGGACCGCAGGCCGACGAGCTGTCGTTCGACCGGTCGGCGGTGGCCGCGGCCGAGATCGTCTTCGACGTCGTCGCCTTCCCGTCCCGCACCCCGTTGATCGCGGCCGCCGAGGAGCTGGGCCGGCGGACGATCACCGGGGCCGAGATCGTCGCCGCGCAGGCCGCCGAACAGTTCGCGCTCTACACCGGGATCCGGCCCGACGACGAGCTGGTGCGCCAGGCCTCGGAGTTCTCCCGGGCCGGGTGATCGCCGGGCGCCGGCGACCGGTGAACGCGACCCGGTGGCCGGATCACGGCAAAGTTCAGCCATTCGTGGACGTGCCCCGCCGGGGGGACCCGGCCGTGACCGCGGGCCAACCGGCGGGCCGGGTCGATGACGATCCGACCTGCGGGTTGACCTCGACGCGACAACCCACACCGCCGGATGGTGGAATCGCTCCCATCCACCGTTCGGGTGGCCCCGGCGACCGGTTCACCGCCGTTCACTTCGGGCCGCCGATGACGGAGCGACTTCGTTGGGACACTTACCAAACTGTGACCTTCGTGTTGATTGACACGGCATGTCGGCCTGAATAGTTTGTGTGACCACCGTACTAGCGCAGGTATCCCGGAGCGGGACGCGTGCGATTCGGCTCACCGCCGGTGCGGTTCATCTGCGTAGACCCGACGGCCGGCCGGCCGCCGGACCTCACTGGAGAGGAACGTTCATGCGCCTGAAGTCCACTGCGATCGTCGGGATGGTGGCGGCCGGTGCGCTGCTGCTGGCCGCCTGCGGGTCGAGCTCGAGCTCGTCCGGGACCACCTCGGCGGCCGCCTCGAGCAGTGCAGCGGCGAGCTCGGCGGCCTCCGGGTCCGCCGGCGCCGGCGGCGGGGCCGTCAGCGGCAAGGTCGGCGTGATCCTGCCCGACACCAAGTCGTCCGCCCGGTGGGAGACCCAGGACCGCCCCGCCCTCGAGAAGGCTTTCCAGGAAGCGGGTGTCGAGTTCGACATCCAGAACGCCAACGGTGACAAGGCGGCCATGGCCACCATCGCCGACCAGATGATCGCCAACGGCGTGACCGTCCTCGCGATCGTCAACCTGGACAACGAGTCCGGTGCCGCGATCGAGAAGAAGGCGGCCAGCCAGGGCGTCCAGACCATCGACTACGACCGCCTGACGCTGGGCGGCGGCGCCGACTACTACGTCTCGTTCGACAACACCGAGGTCGGCAAGCTGCAGGGCACCGGCCTGGCCAAGTGCCTGGGCAGCGGCGACAAGAAGATCGTCTACCTGAACGGCTCGCCCTCGGACTCGAACGCCACCGCGTTCTCGCAGGGTGCGCACTCGGTCCTGGACCCGATGACCAACTACACCGTGGTCGCCGAGCAGGCCGTTCCGGACTGGGACAACCAGCAGGCCGGCACGATCTACGAGCAGATGTACACCGCGCAGAGCGGCAACATCGACGGCGTCCTGGCCGCCAACGACGGCCTGGGCAACGCGGTCATCGCGATCAACAAGAAGAACTCCAAGGTCATCCCGGTGACCGGGCAGGACGCCACCGTCCAGGGCCTGCAGAACATCCTGGCCGGCGACCAGTGCATGACCGTCTTCAAGGACACCAACAAGGAGGCCGCGGCGCTGGCCAAGGTCGCCATCGCGCTGGCCAAGGGCGAGACCCCGCAGACCACCGGCACGGTCAAGGACACCCAGGCCGGCCGTGACGTGGCCGCGATCCTGGAGACCCCGGAGGCGATCTACAAGGAGAACGTGAAGGACGTCGTCACCGCCGGCGGCACCACCGCCGCCGAGCTGTGCACCGGCGCCTACGCCGCCACCTGCACCGAACTGGGCATCAGCTGACGCCCTGACCAGCGACCGGGCCCGGACGACACGCCGTCGTCCGGGCCCGGAGCGCAGCCGGGGGGGAAGCACGCGGCAGGCCGGGTCAGTCCTGCCGCCCACCCGTGTCCATGTCGGATCAAAGGAGCGACCGATGACAGATCCCTCTCCGGGGTCCCCACTCCTCGAACTGCGGGGAGTCAACAAGAGTTTCGGTGCCGTGCAGGTGTTGCACGGTGTCGACCTGAAGATCTACCCCGGCCAGGTCACCGCCCTCGTCGGTGACAACGGCGCCGGCAAGTCGACTCTGGTCAAGTGCGTCGCCGGCATCCACGGGATCGACAGCGGCGACTACATCTTCGAGGGCCAGCCGGTCCACGTGTCCAACCCGCGCGACGCCGCGGCGCTGGGCATCGAGATCGTCTACCAGGACCTCGCGCTGTGCGACAACCTCGACATCGTGCAGAACATGTTCCTGGGCCGGGAACCCAAGGCCGGCCTGGTGCTCGACGAGGCGCAGATGGAGATCAAGGCCCGCGACACGCTGGCCTCGCTGTCGGTCCGCACGGTCGCCTCGGTGCGGCAGCTGGTCTCGAGCCTGTCCGGCGGCCAGCGGCAGACGGTGGCCATCGCCAAGTCGGTGCTCTGGAACTCCAAGGTCGTCATGCTCGACGAGCCGACCGCCGCCCTGGGCGTCGCCCAGACGCGGCAGGTGCTCGACCTGGTCCGCCGGCTCGCCGACAACGGCCTGGGCGTGTTGCTGATCAGCCACAACATGAACGACGTCAAGGAGGTCAGCGACCGCATCTGCGCGCTGTACCTCGGCCGGGTGGCCGCCGACGTCGCGGCCAAGGACGTGAGCACCGGACAGATCGTGGAACTCATCACCAGCGGGCGGTCCGGGGACATCGGGCTGTCCAAGGCAGTGGCGGAGAAATCGGCATGAGCGAGCGTCAGCGAGCGAACGGGCAGCACACGAATGTCGGTGCCGGCCTCGGAATGACCGAGCCGGCGAGGAATTCCGAGGTGGCATCGGCATGAGCGAGCGTCAGCGAGCGAATCATCGGCACAGCGGCGAAGCCCGCTGGAGGGGCGCGGAGCCCGCGAGCGCCCCGAGGAGGGCTGCGGCATGACGACTGAGAAGCCCCCGAGCCTGACCAAGAAGGTCGACGACGTCGAGGCGCGGGCGATGTTCGCCGCGGACGCGGCGGGCCCGGTCTCGCTCGGCCAGTACTGGCAGGGTTACCTGAACAAGCTGCGGGCCGGTGACGTCGGCTCGCTGCCGGCCATCCTCGGCCTGGTCGTGCTGCTGATCGTCTTCACGATCGCCTCGCCGGGCACGTTCCTGTCGACCTTCAACCTGGCCAACCTGCTGACCCAGGCCGGCTCGATCTGCGTGCTCGCCATGGGCATCGGCTTCGTGCTGCTGCTCGGCCACATCGACCTGTCCGCCGGCGTGATCGGCGGCGTGGGCGCGGGCGTGATGGCCGAGATGCTGCTCAAGGGCCTGCCCTGGTACGCGACGGTGTTGATCGCGCTGGCGGTCGGCGTCGTGATGGGCATCTTCACCGGCGTCCTGGTCTCGGCGGTCGGCATCCCGTCCTTCGTCGTGACGCTGGCGACGTTCCTGGCCTACCAGGGTGTTCTGCTCTGGATCATCGGCACCGGCGGCACCGTCCCGATCAACAACGACGTCATCTTCGCCATCTCCAACGGCAACATGCCGGTGACGCTCGGCTGGATCGTGGTGATCGCGTCGATCGCGGCCTACGCCGGCATCAACCTGATCGTCTACCAGCGCCGCCGGGCGGCGAACCTGGTCACGCCGCCGCTGCAGGTGATCCTGCTGCGCATCGCGCTGATCGCCGTCCTGCTGCTCGGGGCGACGTTCCTGCTGTCGCAGAACCGTTCCAAGGGTGCCATCGTGCTCGAGGGCATCCCCTGGATCGCCCCGATCGTCGGTGTGCTGCTGGTCTTCTGGACGTTCGTGCAGAACCGCACCGCGTTCGGCCGGCACGTCTACGCGGTCGGCGGGAACGCCGAGGCAGCCCGCCGGGCCGGTATCCGGGTCGGCAACATCACCATCGCCTGCTTCGTCATCAGCTCGGCGATGGCGGTCGCCTCCGGCATCATCGCGGCGTCCCGGCTCAGCTCGGTGACGCCGGACGCCGGTGCCGGCAACACCCTGCTGTACGCCGTCGCGGCGGCCGTCATCGGCGGCACCTCGCTGTTCGGCGGCAAGGGCAAGGCCCGGGACGCGATCATCGGTGGTCTGGTCATCGCCGTCATCGACAACGGGCTGGGCCTGCTGGGTCTGCAGGCGTACATCAAGTACATCGTGACCGGCCTGGTGCTCCTGCTGGCCGCCAGCGTCGACGCGATCAGCCGCCGCCGCCGGGCCGGCGCCGGTCGCTGAGTCACCCGCGACCTGCCCCGGACGAGATGTCCGGGGCAGGTTGGCGACCCTCCGACCGAGCCGGAAGCGTTGTGCCCCAACGGTTCCGGACCGGCCGTCGCCCGCTCTCCGCTCCTCCCGGCGCCCGCCGGCTCCCACCCGTCCCCGCCCGTCCCCGCCCGTTCCCGTCCCCGCTCGTCGAAGGGTTGGTCAGTGCCGATCGCCGTTCGATCCAGTGCCGGATCGACCCCTGCCGATCAGGCCACCGTCCGGCGCCTCAACCTGTCCCTCCTGCTGAACAACCTGGCCGCGGGCGGCGCCCGGTCCCGGGCCCGGCTGGCCGACGACACCGGCCTGACCAAGGCCACCGGGTCCAGCCTGGTCGCCGAGCTGATCGAGCGGGGCCTGGTGCTGGAAGGACCGGTCGAGCGCAACGGTCTGGGCCGGCCCGGCCGGGTGGTCGAGCTCGATCCCGGCGGCGTGCGCTTCCTGGGGATCGAGCTGCAGGTCGACTACATCACCGGCATGGTCCTCGACCTGCGCGGCACCGTGCTGGCCCGGCAGCGGATCGGCCGGTCGATCGCCGAACTGGGCCCGGCCCGGGCGCTGGGCGAGGTGGCCGACGTCGCCCGCGCGCTGGTCGCCGAGGCCGGCAGCCGCGTGGACCAGGTGCAGAGCCTGCACCTGGCCATCCCGGGCCTGATCGACGCCGACGCCGGCATGCTCGCCATGGCCCCCAACCTGCACTGGCGGGACGTCGACATCGTCCACACGCTGATGGGCCGGCTGCAGTGGAACGACGCCCGGATCGGTGTCGACAACGACGCCAACATGGGGGCGATCGCCCACCACGCGGTGGGGGAGGCGTCCCGGTCGCGGAACCTGCTCTACCTGGCCGGCGCGGTCGGGGTGGGCGCCGGCATGATCGTCGACGGCCGGATCGTCCGGGGCGCCGCCGGTTTCGCCGGCGAGGTCGGGCACATCGCGGTCGGGTCGCCGGACCGGTTGTGCGGCTGCGGCCAGCGCGGCTGCTGGGAGACCGCGGTCAGCCTGTCGGCGTTGCTGGACGCGCTGGCCGAGCCGGGCGACACACCGTCGACCCACCCGTCCGACCTCGGGGCCCGGCTGGGGCAGATCAACCGGCGCGCCGCGGCCGGGGACCGTCGGGTCCTGGCCGTGATCGAGGAACAGGCCCACTGGCTGGGCATCGGGATGTCGGTGCTGAACAACATCCTCAACCCCGACACCTTCGTGCTCGGTGGACATTTCTCCGTGCTGCGCGAGTACTACCGCGAGCCGGTGCTGGCCGAGCTTCGGTCCCGCCTGCTGGCCGGCTCGGTCAGCCGGGTCGAGTTCTCCGAGCTGCAGTTCGAGGCGGCCTCGCTGGGGGCCGCGCACGCGGGCATCGCCCAGCTCATCGACGACCCGACGCTGGCCCGGATCCGCCCGGCCGGATGACGCGAGGCCGGCCGGAGCGCCGGGCGGTGCTCAGGGTCCGGCGTCGGGCGGGGGCTCCCCGGTCGGGATGATGATCACCTCGGGCACCTGGTCGTGCAGCACCTCGGCGGCGTGCGCGGGCAACTGGTCGTCGGTCAGCAGGGTGGTGACCGCGCGCAGCGGCGCGAACTGGGCGAGACCGACCACGCCCCACTTGGTGTGGTCGGCCAGCACCACGACCCGGCGAGCCGATTCGACCTGCGCCCGGTTGGTCTCGGCCTCCAGCAGGTTCGGGGTGGTCAGTCCGGCCCGCTCGTCGATGCCGTGCACCCCCATGATCGCCATGTCCACGTGCAGCGACCGGATCGCCTGCACCGCAACCGGTCCGACCAGGCCGTCGGACGGGGTGCGCAGGCCGCCGGTCAGCACCACGGTCAGGTCCGGACGCTGCCGGGCGTGCAGCACCTCCGCGACCTTGAGCGAGTTGGTCACCACGGTCAGGTTCGCGATGTCGCCCAGGTGCCGCGCCAGCGTCCAGGTCGTCGACCCGGCGGTGATCGCGATCGCCATCCCCGGCCGGATCAGCTCGGCCGCGCGGGCGGCGATCGCCTCCTTCTCGGGCACCTCGCGCAGGCTGGTGACCTCGAAACCCGGTTCGACGGCCGACGCGGTCTCCATGGCGGTCGCCCCGCCGTGCACCTTGGACAGCAGGCCCTTGCGGTCCAGGGCCTCCAGGTCGCGGCGGACCGTCATGTCCGAGACGCCGAGCAGCGCGGTCAGATGGGCGACGCGGGCACCGCCGGTCCGGCGGACCTCCTCCAGGATCCTGGCCTGGCGCATCGCGGCGAGCACGACAGTCAACGTACCGAATCGAACGTGGCGATGTTGGTACCTGTTCGATGAATCTCGTCTCATGCGTGCGCCGGCGACCGCCGTGACAAGATCGAGCGATGCTGGACAGCAGTGATCCCGCTCCGGTCCGGGCGGCCGACATCGACGCCGCGGCCCGGCGGCTGCACGGCATCGCGACGGTCACGCCGCTGGAGGAATGCGTCCGGCTCAGCCAGGAGGCCGGGGTCACCGTGCTGCTCAAGCGCGAGGTCCTGCAGGTGGTCCGCTCGTACAAGCTGCGCGGCGCCTACAACTTGATGGCCCAGCTGTCTCCGGCCGAGCGGGCGGCGGGGGTGGTGTGCGCGAGCGCCGGCAACCACGCCCAGGGCGTGGCCTTCGCCTGCCGGGTCCTGGACATCAAGGGCCGCATCTACCTGCCCAACACCACCCCGCGGCAGAAGCGTGACCGGATCCTGTCGCACGGCGCCGGCACCGTCGAACTGGTGATGACCGGCGACACGTTCGACGACGCCGCCGCGGCCGCGGCCCGGCATGCCGATCAGACCGGGGCGGTGCCGGTCGCGCCGTTCGACGACGCCCGCACCATCGCCGGCCAGGGCACGGTGGTCCGGGAACTGCTGCAGCAGCTCGGCCGCATCCCGGACGTCATCGTCGTCCCGGTCGGCGGCGGCGGCCTGCTCTCCGGCGTGCTGACCTACCTGCGGGAACGGGCGCCCCAGGTCCGGGTGGTCGGGGCCGAGCCGGCCGGCGCCGCGTCGATGCGGGCCGCGCTGGACGCGGGCCGGCCGGTCGCGCTCGACGGCCTCGACCCCTTCGTCGACGGGGCCGCGGTGCGGCGGATCGGAGATCTGACGTACCGGATCGTCGCCGCCCGGCCGGTCGAGCTCGTCGCGGTGGACGAAGGGGCGATCTGCACCGAGATGCTCGGCCTCTACCAGAACGAGGGCATCGTCGCCGAGCCGGCCGGCGCGCTGGCCGCCGCCGCGGTGCGCGGGCTCGACCTGGCTCCGGGCGCCACCGTGGTGGTGATCGTTTCCGGCGGCAACAACGACGTCTCCCGCTACGGCGAGATTCTCGAACGCTCCCTGGTGCATCTGGGACTCAAGCACTACTTCCTGGTCAACTTCCCGCAGGAGCCGGGCGCGCTGCGCCGCTTCCTGGACGAGGTGCTCGGGCCCGACGACGACATCACGCTGTTCGAGTACGTCAAGCGCAACAACCGGGAGACCGGACCGGCTCTCGTCGGCATCGAGCTGGGCACCGCGGACGGCCTGGCCTCGTTGCTCGACCGGATGGCGGCCGCCTCGATGGAGGTCGAGCGGATCCTGCCCGGCTCCGCCGCCTACCGGTACCTGACCTGAGCCGCGACGACGGAAGGCGATGGCCGACAGCATGATCCGCATCGGGATCGACACCGGGGGCACCTTCACCGACGTGGTCGCCGTGGTCACCGATGCCGGCGGTGGCCCGCCCCGCCGGATCAGCACCAAGACCCCGTCGACCCCGGCCGATCCCTCGATCGCCTTCCTGCGGGGCGTGACCCTGGCCCTGGAACGGCTCGGCGCCGGCCCGGCCGACGTGGAATCGGTCCGGCACGGCACCACCGTGGCCACCAACCACCTGCTCCAGGGCGCGGTGAGCTCGATCGGGCTGATCACCACCGAGGGGTACGAATCGATTCTGGAGATCGCCCGGCAGTCGGTGCCCGACGGGTACGGCAACTCCTACTTCTGGGTCAAGCCGCCGCGGATCGTGCCGGCCGACCTGGTCCGCACGGTCGGCGGCCGGCTGGACCCCGGCGGCCGCGAGATCCGGCCGTTCGACGATGATTCCGCCGTGGCCGCGGTCCGCTTCCTGCGCGAGCGGGGGGTGGCCGCGATCGGGGTCTGCCTCCTGCACTCCTACGCCGACGACGCGCACGAGCGCGCGCTGGAGCGGATCGTCCGCCGCGAGTACCCGCAGGCGGTGCTGTCGCTGTCCTCCCGGGTGCTGCCGGAGTACCGGGAGTACGAACGGGCGATGACCACGCTGGTCGACGCGGCGGTGAAACCGGCCGTCGCGCAGTACGTGTCGACCATCCAGCGGCGGCTGGACGAGCTCGACCCGGGCCGGCGGCTGCCGTTCTCCATCATGCGGTCCAACGGCGGGGTGCTGTCGGCGGCCGAGGTGGTCGAGCAGCCCATCAGCACGGTGCTCTCCGGTCCGGCCGCCGGCGTCCTCGGCGCCGCCGAGATCGCGGCACGGGCCGGCTGCGACTCGGTGGTCACCTGTGACGGCGGCGGCACCTCCACCGACGTCGCCGTGGTGCGGGCCGGCCGGGCGTCGGTGACCACCGACGCCGCGGTGGGCTCCTTCCCGGTCCGGGTGCCGATGGTCGACGTGGTCACGGTCGGCGCCGGCGGCGGCTCGATCGCCTGGGCCTCCCCGGAGGGCACCCTCAAGGTGGGTCCCCGCTCCGCCGGGGCCGATCCCGGGCCCGCCTGCTACGGCCGGGGCGGCACCGAGCCGACCGTCACCGACGCCGCGCTGCTGCTCGGCCGCATCCCGCCGCACCTGCTCGGCGGCGGCGTGCCCCTGGACGCCGGCGCGGCCCGATCGGCGATCGGGCGGGTGGCCGGCGATCTCGGGCTCGACCCCGAGACGTGCGCCGGCGGGATCCTGGAGATCTTCGCCTGGAATCAGGCGAATGCGTTGCGGCGCATCACCACCGGCCGCGGATTGGACGTGCGGGACTTCCCGCTGGTCACCTTCGGAGGGTCCGGTTCGTTGCTGGCCTGCCGGCTGCTGGACCTGCTCGGCGCGCCGGCCGTGCTGGTGCCGCCGGACCCGGGGAACGTCTCCGCCTACGGGTTGCTCACCGTCGACGTCCGCTGCGACGACGTACGCACCTGGGTGGCCCGGGACGACGACCTCGATCTGCCCGCCCTGGCCGGTGCCTTCGACGCGCTGGCCGCCACCACGCGGGAGTCGTTGCGCCGGGAGGGATTCGGCAACGGCGCCGGGCGGGTGCAGCGGGTGGCCGACCTGCGCTACCTGGGCCAGGCGTACGAGGTCGGCCTGGATTGCCCGGACGGCGCGGTCACCCGGGACTGGGCGGACGCGGTGGTGCGCGGGTTCCACGACGCGCACCGCGCCCGGTACGGCTACGACTTCCGCGGCCGGCCGGATCAACCGGTCGAGTGGGTCAACCTGCGCACCGCCGGCACCGGCCCGGTCCAGCGCCCGCCCATCCCCGAGATCGACGACGGCACCGGGGAGATCGAGCCGCTCGGGCGCCGCCGGGTCCGGTTCGACGGCTGGGTCGAGGCCGTCGTGGTCGACCGCTCGAGCCTGGGCGCCGGTGACGTCGTCGACGGGCCGGCCGTCGTCCAGGAGTTCGGCTCGACGGTGCCGGTGCACCCCGGCTACCGGGCGCGGGTCGACCGGTTCGCCAATCTGCTGCTGGAGCGGGCGTGATGACCGAGCCGATGTCCGACCCGACCCCGGACCCCATCCTGGTCGAGATCGTCGCCGGCACCCTGGCGTCCGTCGAGTCCGAGGTCGAGACGGCGATCGGCCGCACCGCCCGGTCGCCGATGATCCGGGACGCCCACGACTTCCGGGTCGGCATCCACGACGTGCGGATGCGCAAGCTCACCGGGCGCTCGTACTCGGCGCTGGTGCAACCGGTCGTCCGCGACTACCCGATCGCCACGATGCGGCCCGGTGACGTGTTCTTCCACAACGACGTCTACCTGTCCGAGGGCGGCATCGGGCACCTGCCCGACCTGTGCGTCACCGTCCCGGTGTTCCATGACGGCGCCGTCGTCGCGTTCGTCCAGGCGTTCGGCCACCACGACGACATCGGCGGCACGGTCCCCGGTTCCATGCCCTCGCGCGCCACCAGCGTGTTCGAGGAGGGGCTGATGGTGCCGCCGATCCGGCTGTGGGCGGCCGGGGTGCCGAACGAGGCGGCGTTGAAGATCATGACCCGGAACTCGCGGATGCCCGAATCGCTGTCGGCCGACCTGGACGCCGAGTGCAGCGCCTGCCTGATGGGCGCACGGCGCATCGCCGACCTGTTCGACCGTTACGGCCGGACGGACGTCGAGGCGGCCTTCGAGTCGATCCTGGCGGCGACCACGCAGGCGTACCGCACCGAACTGCTGGCCAGGATCCCGGACGGCGAGTACGTCTGGGAGGACTACGCCGAGCACGACGGCGTCGACCCGCCCCGGCTGCACGCCCAGCGGATCACGCTGACCAAGCTCTCCGCCGGCGACGGTGTCACCGACGCGCGCATCGTGCTCGACTTCACCGGCACGTCGCCGCAGGCCCGCGGGCCGATCAACCACTGCGCCGACTACAGCGACGGCGTGTTCCTGGCCAAGTGGCTGGCCCCGGTGCTGCGGAACCTGGCCGGCGACCCGGCGCGGATGGCCGAGCTGAACGCCAACGAGGGGGTCGTCCCGCTCATCGAGATGCGCTTCCCGCCCAAGGGCACGCTGCTCACCCCCGTCTTCCCGGCCCCGACCAACGCACGGACGTTCGTCATCCTGCGGCTGCTCGGCGTGCTGGCCGGGGTGCTGGCCAAGGCGACCGGCGGCCGGATGCCGGCCGACCAGGAGACGATCCGGTACACCGGCGTCTACGGCACCGACCCGGCCGGCCGCTCCTACCTGATGCGGGAGGTGCTCGGCGGCGGGTCCGGCGGCCGGCCCTACGCCGACGGCGAGGACACCGTGCACGTCGTCCCGGACTCGCGGAACCTGCCCACCGAGTTCTCCGAGGCGCGCTTCCCGTTCGTGGTGGAGCGGCTGGGCCTGGCCCTGGATTCCGGCGGTCCCGGCCGCTATCGCGGCGGGCTGGGGTACGACAAGCACATCCGGATGCTGGTCGACGCCCACTTCATGTCGATCGCCGACCGGTCGATCCTGTCCTGCTGGGGGGTGGCGGGCGGCCGCGCCGGCCGGCCGTTCGAGGTCGTCATCGATCCCGGCGGGCCCCACGAGCGGGTGGTGGACGCGCTGGCCGACGCCGAGCCGGTCCGGGCCGGGGAGGTCATCCGCATCCGCACGACCGGGGGCGGCGGGTGGGGCGATCCGCTGACCCGACCGGTCGCCGAGGTGGTGCGGGACGTCCGGTGGCGCAAGGTGTCGATCGAGGGGGCCCGCCGGGATTACGGCGTGGTGCTCACCGGGTCGGCCGACGACCCCGTCGTGGACGAGGCGGCGACCGCCGCGGAGCGGGCGCTCCGGTCGGCGGCGGAATCCGCGCGCGGCGGGCCGGACGCGCCCATGTTCGATCGAGGTCCCGGCTACGCGCGGCTGGCCGGTGGCCGGGCCTTCGCGGAGGTCGACCGGCCCTGACCCCGGGAGCCGGGCGGGGCGCCGGCCGGTGCCGGGAGGGACAGGTGCAGCGGGCTCCGGCGGACCGGCCGGGACCCGGAGGGAGCAGCCCGGCGGTCCACCCGACGTGCCCGCCGGACCCGTTCGGGTCCTCATCCGTCCTGGGCGACGCGGCCCCCGGGGGGCTGCGTGATACTCCCCGCATGGCCCTGCACTCCGGCGCGTCCAAGCCGACCCGCACCCCCCACACCAACCCGTTCGCGCTGCTGGCCGCCCCGGCCGTCGGCGACGCCTTCGCCGTGCCGCAGCACGCACTGCACGACAATCCGGTGCCCCCGGACATGGCGTACCAGCTGATCAAGGAGGAGTTGCTGCTCGACGGCAGCGCCCGGCTGAACCTGGCCACCTTCGTCACCACCTGGATGGAGCCGCAGGCCCTCCAGCTGATGAGCGAGTGCGCCGACAAGAACATGATCGACAAGGACGAGTACCCGCAGACCGCGGAGATCGAGCGGCGCTGCGTCTCGATCATCGCCGACCTGTGGCACGCGCCGAACCCGGAGGACGCGACCGGGTGCTCGACCACCGGCTCCAGCGAGGCGTGCATGCTGGCCGGGCTGGCCCTCAAGCGCCGGTGGGAGGCCAAGGTCCGGGCCGAGGGCGGCGACCTGACCGTGCGCAAGCCCAACCTGGTGATGGGCATCAACGTCCAGGTCTGCTGGGACAAGTTCTGCCGGTACTGGGACGTCGAGCCGCGCCTGGTGCCGATGGAGGGCGATCGCGTCTACCTGGACGCGCCGTCCGCGGTGGCCGCCGTCGACGAGAACACGATCGGCGTGGTGGCCATCCTCGGGTCGACCTTCGACGGCCGGTACGAGCCGGTCGCCGAGATCTCCGCGGCCCTGGACAAGCTGGCCGCCGACGGCGGTCCGGACATCCCGCTGCACGTCGACGGCGCGTCCGGCGGCATGATCGCGCCGTTCCTGGACCCCGACCTGGAGTGGGACTTCCGGCTGCCGCGGGTGGTCTCCATCAACACCTCCGGGCACAAGTACGGCCTGGTCTACCCGGGCGTCGGCTGGATCATCTGGCGGGACAAGGAGCACCTGCCCGAGGAGCTGGTGTTCAACGTCAACTACCTGGGCGGCAACATGCCGACCTTCGCGCTGAACTTCTCCCGCCCCGGCTCCGAGGTCATCGCGCAGTACTACAACTTCTTCCGGCTCGGGCGGTCCGGCTACACCGCGGTGCAGCAGTCCTCCCGCAACGTCGCGCTGGCGCTGTCCGGGAAGATCGGCGAGCGGCCGGAGTTCCGCCTGATCACCAAGGGCGACGAGCTGCCCGTGTTCGCGTTCACCACGTCCGAGAAGGTCACCGGTTGGGACGTGTTCGCCCTGTCCCGGCGGATGCGGGAACGCGGCTGGCAGGTGCCGGCCTACACGTTCCCGGCCAACCGCGAGGATCTCGCGGTGCTGCGCGTCGTCGTGCGCAACGGGTTCTCGATGGACCTGGCCGAGCTGTTCTTCGGCGAGCTGGTCGCGGCCGTGGAGTCGTTGAACGAGGAGGCCGGCAGCGACAAGGTGCTCAGCGGGCCGACCGGCTTCCGGCACTGATCCCGCCGTCCCCGCGCGCCGGCCGCGGCGCGCGGGGACGGGCTCACACCGGATCCTGCTCCGCGTCCGGCTCCGGTCCGGACGCCGGCGCGGGTGTCGCCGGGACCGGCGCCGGGACGGGAGCCGAGGTGGCCGCGTGGGCCAGCAGCACGATGCCGGCCAGCCGGTCGGCCTTCACCCCGTCCAGCCGCAGCACCCGATCGTCGCGCAGCCGCACCTGGACGTCACCGCCCCGCGGGGGCGGGTGGACCGTGGTCACGGCCGACCACGGGACCGGCCGGAGGAAGCGGCCGCGCCGGAAGCCAGACCGGCTCACGATCGTCGCCGGCACCAGCCAGCCGAGCGCCAGGCACAGGGCGCCCGCGATCACCGGCGGCACGGCCCAGAGGTTCCCGGCGACCAGCCCGAGCAGCCCGGGAACCAGGAACGTCAGTCCCAGCGCCGAATACAGGACGCGGTCGGCCCGTCCCGGCGGGTAGCGGCCGAGCGCCCGATGCACCTCGGCGACGTCGTCCATCCGATCGCCGGTGGCGACGGGCCCGGCGGTGCGGTCAACCATGCCTGCACCCTAGGCCGCTCGCCGGACCCGGCCCCGCAGGCGCCGACTAGGGGTCTCCTGACGAATCCGGCTCCTCCGTCGCCGCATTCACCCAGGCCACCCCTCCCGTGCTCGATGGTGGCCTCGCAGGCTCAGCCAACTAGGCTGCCCCGTCGTGGTGTACGGACAGGAGTCGGTGTTCGCGATCGCCGTGGCGCTGCCGTCGTGGCTGCTCGTGGCGTACCTGATCGGCCAGCTCGCCCGGTGGCTGCTGCGCGGGCGGGTCACGCTGTCCACCAGCGCGACCACGGTGATCGCGGTCCTCGGGGTGTCCGGGGGGTTGCTCCTCGGCGGCCTCGTTCGCGGCGTGGACGCCGAGCCGTGGGACGTGATCGTCATCGGCATCGCCGTCGGGCTCACCATGCTGCTGCTGGCGCTGTTCGCGACGGTCGCGGCCCGGCTGCAGCCGGCCCGTCCGGTCCAGTCCGTCGACGAGCTGATCCGCCGGGGCGAGTCGGACCGGTTGGAGTTCAAGTCCAGCGCCCGGTGGAACCTGCACACCAAGGCGCGCGACGAGAAGATCGAACTGGTCATCGCCAAGGCGGTGTCCGGCTTCCTCAACGCCGACGGCGGGACGCTGCTGATCGGCGTCAACGACGCCGGCGAACCGGTCGGGCTGGCGAACGACTTCGCCGTGGTCAAGTCGCCCGACCCGGATCGCTACGAGCTGTGGCTGCGGGACCTGCTGGCGACCACGCTGGGCCAGCCCGCCGCCGTCCAGGTCGTCATCGACTTCACCCCGGTGACGGTCGACGGGTCCGAGACCTACGTCTGCCGGGTGACCTGCCCGGCCTCGCCGCGCCCGGTGTTCCTGCGGCCGGGCAAGGGCGGCACGCAGCCGGAGCTGTGGGTGCGCAACGGCAACTCCACCCGGCAGCTCAAGGTCGACGAGGCCGTCGACTACGTCATGGACCGCTGGCCGCTGGGGCTGGGCCGCACCGTGGCCGCGCAACTGCGGGCCGCCGCTCGCGGCTCCGGCGGCTGACGGGCCCGGCGGCTGACCGGCCCGGCGATCAGCTGCGCGGTTCCGCGCCCGACGTCGGAGCGGGCAGCACGACCCGGTTCGCCCGGGCCGCGGCCGGCACCGAGCCGGTGTCCACGGCGGTGACCGGCGTCGACCCGGTGATCGGCTCGCCGGGGGAGCGCGGGGCGCGCGCGACCGGACCGGCGCCGGCCGCCTTCTCCAGCGGCAGCACGGCCAGGGCGATCAGCAGCCAGAGCAACTGAACGCTGCCGGCGAAGGCGAGCACGACACCGCCGCGCTCGTACTCCCAGTCCTTGACGTCCATCAGCGACGCCGTCGGGATGCACCAGACGGCCAGGCCCGTCGTCATCAGCATCGAGTAGCCGACGACCTGGGCGATCCGGCGCAGCAGGACCCCGTCCGATGACCGGTAGCCGCTGGTGTCGGCGGCCAGCTCACCGATCGCGCGCCGCAGCTGCATCGCGATGATGAGCATCGTCGGGAAGATCCAGATGATGTGGTGCACCCAGCTCACCGGGCTGACCAGTACGCCGACCAGGCCGGCCAGGGTCATGGCGGCCAGTTCGTCGCCGGCCAGCGCCGCCCGGCGGGCGCGCCAGAAGCCGACGACCACGACCAGGGCGGCCAGGATCAACCACGGCAGCCGGGCCGGGGCGAGCGGGGAGTCGATGCGGGCCAGCAGGCCGTTGATCGACTGGTTCATGGTGGTGTCCAGGAAGCCGACCCGGGAGGTCTCCCACATCAGGGCGGTGAAGTACTTCCAGGTCTCCGCCGGCGCGATGACCAGGCTGACCAGGTTCGCGGCGATGACGGTGCCGATCGCGGTGAGCGCGGCCCGCCACCGGCCCACGACGAGCAGGTACAGGATGAAGATGCCCGGGGTCAGCTTGATCGCCGTGGCCAGGCCGATGCCGACGCCCGTCCACCTGCTGCCGCGGCGGCCGAGCACCAGCAGGTCGACCGCGACGAGCAGCACCAGGTAGATGTTGATCTGGCCGAACGACAGGGTCTGCCGGAACGGCTCGAGGGTGAACGCGAAAGCGGTGACGACACCGACCGCGGCCAGCATCAGCGGCTTGGGCAGCCGGACCCGCTCACGCAGCACGAGGTAGACGAAGGCCGCGCCGGCCGCGACGATGCCCACCATCGACAGCACGAGGACTGCCGGGTAGGGCAGCAGCGCCATCGGCGTCATCAGCAGGGCGCCGACCGGCGGGTAGGTGAAACCGAGCTCGATGTTGACCGGATCGGGCTGCGAATACGCGTACAGATCGTGGCCAGAAGTCCAGAAGTTGATCGCGTCGTAGTACAGCCGCAGGTCGAACTGGTGATGATCCTGACCGATGACCTCGTTGAACGCCCAGGCCGCGAAGGCGGCCAGGAGGACCGGCAGCACGACGACGACCACCCGGGTCGCGCGCGGCAACGAATCCCACCAGCGCACCACGCGCATGGAGGTCATGGTTGTTCGATCAACATGTGTCACGGTTGGTGATTATCGCAAGAACCGCTAAATGATCGGTACCCATTTGACCATTCCGGTACATCGGAAAGATCACGTCGGTGCCGAGCAACCTGCACGTTCCCCGTTCAAGGCCGATGAAACCGCTGGTCAGATCGGTCGAGGCGACGTCACCGGCACCATGGAAAGCCTTTCCGGCGCTCCTGCCCCCGTCGGGGGCGGTCGAGTAAAGAAATGGTCAAACAATGGCGGCGCCGGGCGTCGGGAGTAAAGGCACGGCCAAATGTGAGCGGCACCACATTTCGATCCGACCACGGCCGGCGCGGCGGCCGGCGGCTCCCGGGGGACGGCGGGTGGGCCGGTCCGGTCGGGCGTTGGGTACGGTCGGCCCACACCGACCCGGGAGGAGCCCGCATGCCGTCGCCGATCGAGGTCCGCAAGATCCCCCTGCACAGCGTGTCGGACGCCTCCGAGCTGACCGCGCTGTTCGACGCCGGCGTCATCGATCCCGACCGGGTCGTCGCGGTGATCGGCAAGACCGAGGGCAACGGCGGCGTCAACGACTACACGCGGATCATCGCCGACCGGGCGTTCCGCGAGGCGATCGGATCGGCCGGCTCGCGGTCGACCGACGAGATCCGGCAGATCCCGATCGTCTGGTCGGGCGGCACCGACGGCGTGCTGTCCCCGCACGCCACCGTGTTCGCCACCGTGCCCGACGGCGTCGTCCCGCCGACGGACGAACCGCGGCTGACGGTCGGCTTCGCGATGAGCGAGCAGCTGCTGCCCGAGGACATCGGCCGCACCGCGATGATCACCAAGGTGGCGGCCGCGGTGCGGGAGGCGATGGCCCGGGCCGGCATCAGCGATCCCGCCGACGTGCACTACGTCCAGACCAAGACCCCGCTGCTGTCGATCCACACGATCCGCGACGCCAAGCAGCGTGGCCAGACCGTCTGGACCGAGCACACCCACGAGTCGATGGACCTGTCCAACGGGTGCACCGCGCTCGGCATCGCGGTCGCGCTGGGCGAGATCGAGATGCCGGGGGACGCCGACGTCATGCACGACCGGTCGCTGTTCTCCTCGGTGGCCTCCTGCTCGTCCGGGGTCGAGCTCGACCAGGCGCAGGTCGTCGTGGTCGGCAATGTCCGCGGCCTCGGCGGCCGTTACCGGATCGGCCATTCCGTCATGCGGGACGCGCTGGACGCCGACGGCATCTGGGCGGCCATCCGCGACGCCGGCCTCGAGCTGCCCGATCGCCCGCACCCGTCCGACCTCGACGGCCGGCTGGTCAACGTCTTCCTCAAGTGCGAGGCCTCGCAGGACGGCCAGGTCCGCGGCCGGCGCAACGCCATGCTCGACGACTCCGACGTGCACTGGCACCGGCAGATCAAGGCCTGCGTCGGCGGGGTCACCGCCGCCGTCACTGGTGACCCGGCCGCCTTCGTCTCGGTCTCCGCCGCCCACCAGGGCCCCGATGGCGGCGGCCCCGTCGCCGCCATCGTCGACCTCGGCTGATCCCCGCGCACCCCGGCCACCCAGCACCCCCGACCCGCCGCGCCCCCCGACCCGCCGCGCCCCCGACCCCGCTGCCGCGCGGATCTGTGAGTCTGGGTGGGGCACCGGTTCTGGTGGTTCTGGCAGGGTTCGGTGTTGGTGTTCGGGATTGACTCGGCGTGGATCTGGCCGCTTGGGCGTGCCTTCGAGTTGACGTGTCGTCCTGGGCGCCGACGCCGGCCTGCTCACCTGGTGGCCTGATCAGAAGCCTAGCCCCGGTCCCTCGTTCGCGCGAGGTTTCGGGTGACCCGTCACAGATGTGCCGTGGGTGGGTCCTCCAGGCCAGCGTCGACCCTTTGTTGGCCCGAGCTCTGGAAGGAGAGCAAAGAGCCATGCCTACTGTGGCAGATTCCGTCGACGCGGTCGTCGGCGGTGACACCCATGTGGACACCACCAGCTTGTGTGTGTCCACACTCGGGAATGTGGATACCCGCGCGGACGAAGTCGTCGACTCCCGTCCCACCGGTCACATTCGGGGTGAGTTGACGCTTCTATGTCTGTCAAGCGGCGGTGTTGATCGTTGATCTTGTT
>NZ_JBMDXT010000091.1:0-2724 GCF_048594475.1 Nakamurella sp.
CCGGCTCCGGGCCGAGTGGAGCCTCTTGACCCTGGTCCGGGAGCGCCCGTCGCCTTGTCGAAACGATTCGATCGAATCGTTACGACATCACCCGCCGACCCCGCGGGGCCACCGACCAGCAGTTGAGGAATCCCGCATGTCCCAGCCCACCGCACAGCCGGCCGCCTCGACGGCCGCCTCGTCGGGCGCGACGGCCGCCGAGACGACCGCCCACGGTTCCGCCGGACCGGGCGCCACGACCGCTGCCGCCGACGTCGCGCGCGCCGGCGGCCCGAGCGACGGGACCGCCGCGGCCGCCGTGGCGGACGGCGCCACCGCCGCCAACCTCCCGGCCGCCGACGTCCCGGCTGCCGACGTCCCGGCCGCCGACGTCCCGGCCGCCCGTGCCGGCGCCCTCGGGAGCGCCGCGGCCCGGACGTTGACCCGGCGGGAACTCGTCGCCTGGCGCAACGCGCTGTTCGTGATCTTCGCGTTGTGCGGTGTGGCGCTGGCCAGCTGGGTGGCCCGCGTTCCGGCCATCCGGGACGCCGTGGGGGCCTCGACCTGGCAGATGGGTCTGGTCGTGTTCGGTCTGTCCGGCGGCTCGATGGTCGGCCTCGTGCTGTCCAGCCACGTGCTCGCCCGGTTCGGTCCGATCAGCACCATCCGGGCCACGATGATCCTGTCCGCGGGCGGCCTGGTGGTGGCCGGGGCCGGCGGCAGCATCGGCTCCATTCCCGTCGTCATCGCCGGCCTGGCCGTGTTCGGCCTGGGCACCAGCACGTGCGACGTGGCCATGAACGTGGACGGCGCGGCGAACGAGCGGGCCCTCGGGCGCACCGTCATGCCGATCTACCACGCGATGTTCAGCGTCGGCACCATCATCGGGGCCGGTACCGGCGCCCTGGCCGAGCACCTGGGCGTGCCGATCGTCGTGCACCTGTCGGTGGTGGCCGCGGTGATGACCGTCGCCGTGCTGATCGCCGTGCGCTTCCTGCAACCGGATCCGGCGCTCTCGGCCGCGCAGGAGGAGAAGGAGGCGACCGGCAGGGGCGACTGGCGTCGCCGCCTGACGGTCTGGCGCGACCGCCGCACCCTGCTGATCGGCCTGATCGTGCTGGGCATGGCCTTCGCCGAGGGCTCGGCCAACGACTGGCTGGCCCTGGCCATGGTGGACGGCCATGGCGTGGACAACGCGACCGGCGCCCTGGTGTTCGGCATCTTCGTCACCGCCATGACGATCGGCCGGGTGTTCGGCGTGTTCCTGCTCGACCGGTTCGGCCGGGTGCCGGTGCTCCGTGTGTCGGCGCTGCTGGCCGGCGTCGGCCTGACCACCATGATCTTCGCGCCGAACCCGGGTCTGGCCGCCGCCGGTGTGGTCGCCTGGGGTCTGGGCTCGGCGCTGGGTTTCCCGGTCGGCATGTCCGCGGCCGCCGACGACCCGGCGACCGCCGCGGCCCGGGTCAGCGCCGTCGCCACCATCGGTTACCTCGCGTTCCTGGTCGGCCCGCCGCTGGTCGGCTTCGTCGGCGAGCACGTCGGCCTGCTCAACGCGCTGCTGATCGTGCTGGGCCTGGTCGCGGTCGCCGGCATCGTCTCGCCCGCCGCTCGCGAGCCGGAGCGTCAGCCGCGCCGGCTCGGCGGCGCCACCGGTGCCTGAGGGGGACGGATCCGGCCGCTACGGTGGTCGCGTGAAGGACGACCCCAACTGGCGCGAGCCCCGTGCCCCCGCCATCGCCATCTGGACGTTCACCGGCCTGCTGGTCGGCGTCGCCGCGGCCGTGGTGCTCAACCTCTGGGTCCTGGCGCCGGTCGTCGGGGGCGGTCTGGGCCTGCTGTACGGGCTGTTCACCACCCGGCGCCGGCAGGTGCCCGAGGACGACTGATCCAGCTCACTGCCCAAGAGTGACGTTGTGCGCTCGATCGGGGAAATGTCGTTGCGCGGCAACGGGTTTTCCCGCGCTCGTCGCGTAGCATCGCGGCCGTGATGACGACGATCGAGATCCCGACGGAGCTGATGGCCGCGGTCAACCGCGCCGCGGCCGCCGACGGCATCCCGGTCCCCTCGATGGTCGAGCAGGCGCTGCGCAACCTGATCCGGGACCGGGTGATCCAGCAGGAGGCCGCCCGCGACCCGTTGGATCCGCCGGCGACGCGACCGTACGGACGCATGCAGGACGTCTTCGACAGCTACCTGCTGGAGGGTCTCGGGGCGCCGCGCGGCGGCCACTGAATCCGCCCACCCGACCGCCCGGACCCCGGGCACGCCCGGCCGGACGGGGGCCACCGGTCGAGCGGACCGGCGGCCCGCGGGTCAGTGGCTCTCAGTGGCTCTCAGTGGCTTTCAGTGGCTGACGGCGACCTTCAGGAGCACGACCACCACGCCGATCAGCACGTTGAGCGTGATCGTGCGGACCAGCGCCAGCCCCGTCATCCCTGACCGGCGGGCCGCGGCGTAGCCCCAGACCTGCTGCTCCACGATCGCCACGATCAAGGCGATCCAGGCCCCGTCGGCGGGGGAGATGTCGTCGAAGAACGCGGCCGACAGCGCGGCGATCGCCGGCGGGATCGCGGCGAACGCGACCGGCCACTCCTTGCGCAGCCCCTTGCGGATGGCGCCGAACTCCCAGCCGCCGGGCACGTTGGCCACCGTCAGGGCGTAGACGTGGGCCAGCCAGAACACGATGCCGCTGACCACCAGCATGACGGCCAGGGCCAGCGGCGTCGCCCCGCCCGCGGTGACGA
>NZ_JBMDXT010000092.1:0-4361 GCF_048594475.1 Nakamurella sp.
CGGCCGCGCCGCTGGCCACCCCGCCGGTCCGCAAGCACGCCAAGGATCTGGGCATCGACCTGCGCACGGTGGCCGCGACCCGGCCGGACGGGGTGATCACCCGGGAGGACGTCGAGCACGCGGCGGCCGCCCGCCGGGGCCCGGACCCGAGCCCGGCGGCCACGGCGCCGGTCGCCGGGTCGGGGCGGGAGCGGAGCATCCCGGTCAGCGGCATCCGGAAGGCGACCGCGGCGGCCATGGTGGCCAGCGCGTTCACCGCCCCGCACGTCACCGAGTTCCTCACCGTCGACGTGACGCCCCTGATGGAGCTGCGGGAGCGGGTCCGGGCGCGCCCGGAGTTCGCCGGCGCCGCCCCGACCCCGCTGGCCTTCGGGGCCCGGGCGGTGTGCGTGGCCGCCCGGCGCACGCCGGAGGTCAACTCGGTGTACGAAGCCGGCGGGGACGGACACGACCGGATCGTGGTCAAGGACTACCTGCACCTGGGGATCGCCGCCGCCACCGATCGGGGGCTGATCGTCCCGGTCATCCACGACGCCGACGCGATGACCGTGCCCGAACTGGCGACCGCGCTGGCCGAGCTGACCCGGACCGCGCGGTCCGGGCACACCACCCTGGCCGCGCTGACCGGCGGCACGTTCCCCATCACCAACGTCGGCGTGTTCGGCATCGACACCGGCACCCCGATCATCAACCCCGGCCAGTCCGCGATCCTGGCCGTCGGTGCGATCAAGGACGCCCCCTGGGTCGTCGACGGGCAGCTCGCGGTGCGCAAGGTCTGCCAGCTGGCGCTCTCGTTCGACCACCGCGTCATCGACGGGCAGCAGGGTTCCCAGTTCCTGGCCGACGTCGGGGCGCTGCTGGCCGACCCGGGACTGGCCCTGGTCTTCTGACCGGCGCCGGGCGGGCGCGGGCACCGGGCCCGCACGTGCCTGCTCCGCCCGACCCCGCCCCGCCCGGATGAGCCGGCCGCTGCCGGTCTGGCAGCGCGGGCCGACCGCGCGCAAGATGGTCGGGGCGTGACGGGGCCGTCACCCGGTCCGGGTCGGCCCAGACCGGAAAGAGGTGGCGGATGAACGCTGCGAGCGCGGGGGGCACGGTGCGCAATGCGCTGAGCGGGTACAACAACCTGTCGCAGTACCGCAAGGACACCTGGTCGACGCTGGAGGAGGCCGCCGAACGGCTGGCCGCCGCCGCGGCCGCCGACCGGCCGCTGGACACGCACGTCGACCGGGTCCAGGACCTCATCGACCGGCTGAGCCCGATCGAGCGCTACTGGGCGTTCCCCGGGCCGCAGGCGTTCCAGGCCGGCCGGCGCCTGTTCACCGCGGGCAAGTACACCCGCTTCTCCCGGGCGGTGGCCAGCGTCAGCCGGGCCCTGGCCAGCGACTCGTTCCGCAACGGCATCCCGTGGTCGGTCGCCGCCGCCATCACCGACCAGCTCGACCACCCGGGCGCCCTCGCGGCAACCACGCCGGCGCAGCGGCCGTACTTCGAGGTCCTGGTCGTCGAGGACATGTCCGAGGCACAGGAACGGGCGCTGCGCCAGGAGCTGCGGGCCTGGCGGCGGCCGGACGACGAGTTCATCTACGAGATCGTCGTGGTGCCCAGCTTCGAGGACGCCGTCATCGCCGCCCGGATCAACTTCGGGCTGCAGGCCGTGGTCATCAAGCGGCGGTTCACGCAGCACTCCGGCCGGGACATGAGTGCGGTCGCCGACTTCGCCGACGCCCGCTCGCCGGGCGATCTGATGGAGCACTCGGCCGAGGACCGGGCCGAACTGCTGGGCCGGGCGCTGATCGGGATCCGCCCGGAGCTGGATCTGTACATGATGACCGAGATCACCCTGGAGGACGTCGCCGCCTCGGTCAGCCACCACTTCCGGCGCATCTTCCATTCCCGCGAGGGCACCCTCGAACTGCACCTGAGCCTGCTCGGCGGCATCCAGGAGCGGTACCAGGCGCCGTTCTTCAATGCCCTGCAGAAGTACAGCCACCGGCCGACCGGGGTGTTCCACGCCCTGCCCATCTCGCAGGGCAAGTCGATCGTCAACTCGCACTGGATCAAGGACATGATCGACTTCTACGGCCTGGAGATCTTCCTGGCCGAGACGTCGGCGACCTGCGGCGGCCTTGACTCGCTGCTGGAACCGACCGGCCCGCTGCGGGACGCGCAGGATCTGGCCGCCCGGACGTTCGGCTCCCGGCAGACCTACTTCGCGACCAACGGCACCTCGACGGCCAACAAGATCGTCTGCCAGGCCCTGGTCGGGCCGGGCGACATCGTGCTGGTCGACCGGAACTGCCACCAGTCGCACCACTACGGGCTGATGCTGTCCGGCGCCCACGTGATCTACCTGGACGCCTACCCGCTGAACGAGTACTCGATGTACGGGGCGGTGCCCCTGCGGTCGATCAAGGCCCAGCTGTTGGCGCTGCGCCGGGCCGGCAAGCTCGACCGGGTCAAGATGCTGATGCTGACCAACTGCACGTTCGACGGCATGGTCTACGACGTCGAACGGGTCATGCAGGAGTGCCTGGCCCTCAAGCCGGACCTGGTGTTCCTGTGGGACGAGGCATGGTTCGCCTTCGCCCGGTTCCACCCGGTCTACCGCCCGCGCACCGGCATGCACTCCGCGGGCTCGCTGCTGGGCAAGCTCCGCGACCCGCAGTACAAGAAGGTCTACCAGGCCTGGAGCGAGCAGATCCGCGGCGCGACGGACGAGCAACTGCTGGAGACCCGGCTCATCCCGGACCCGGCCCGGGCCCGGGTGCGGGTCTACGCCACGCAGTCGACGCACAAGACGCTGACCTCGCTGCGGCAGGGCTCGATGATCCATGTCTTCGACCAGGACTTCGGCCAGAAGGTGGAGGAGACGTTCCACGAGGCGTACATGGCGCACACCTCGACGTCGCCGAACTACCAGATCCTGGCCTCGCTGGACCTGGGTCGCCGGCAGGCCGCCCTCGAGGGCTTCGAACTGGTGCAGAAGCAGGTCGAGTACGCGATGCGGCTGCGGGACGCGGTCGACAACCACCCGCTGCTGCGCCGGTACATGCGCTGCCTGACCACCGCCGACCTGATCCCCGAGCAGTTCCGACCCTCCGGCATCGGGCAGCCGCTGCGCTCCGGCCTGAAGAACATGCAGGCTGCCTGGCGCACCGACGAGTTCGCGCTGGACCCGAGCCGGATCACCATCTACATCGGGGCCACCGGCATCGACGGCGACACGTTCAAGCGGGTCCACCTGATGGACCGGCACGGCGTGCAGATCAACAAGACCTCGCGCAACAGCGTACTGTTCATGACCAACATCGGCACCACCCGCAGCTCGGTCGCGTACCTGATCGAGGTGCTGGTCAAGATCGCCCGCGAGCTGGACGAGACGCAGGCGGACATGAGCCTGGCCGAGCGGGCCGCGCACGAGCACGCCGTCCGCCGGTTGACCAGTCCCTCCGCGCCGCTGCCGGACTTCTCGGCGTTCCACGACGCGTTCCGCCCCGACACCTCGACCGACCCGGCGGTGCGCACGCCCGAGGGCGACGTCCGGCGGGCTTTCTTCCTCTCCTACGACGACGCCCTCTGCGAGTACCTGCGGCCCGAACAGGTCCGGGAGAAGCTCGAGGCCGGCCACGACGTGGTCTCGGCGACGTTCGTGACGCCCTACCCGCCGGGCTTCCCCGTCCTGGTGCCCGGCCAGATGTTCAGCCTGCGGATCCTGGACTACATGGACAGCCTGGACACGTCCGAGGTGCACGGGCTGCGGGCCGACCGGGGCTACCGGGTTTACATCGACAAGGCCCTGGAGATCGCCGCCGAGGGCACAGCCGGCTGATCGCGGGCATCCCGGTGGTGTCTCGGTGGTGTCCCGGGGGTGCGCTGATCCAAGTCCCACTCTCGCGCCTGAATTGCGGCTTTCGGTGGGCCTTTGATCAGCGCGGCTGGGCTGGGCTGGGCTGGCCGGTAACCGTCTGTGCTCAAAGACGTCAGCGCAGTGTCGCTGCGTGCATCTTGGAAGATCTGCAGTTGCAGAATTCAGGAACCTGTAACGCGCCGCCGGTCCGTGGCGATATACCGACGACCCCGTACTGCTGCCGGACCCCCGACCTGGCAGCCGTACGGGGTCTCCGCGTCTGGTCGGGCGTCCGGCCGTGCTCGATGGTGGCCTCGCCCGCTCGGCCAACCCGAACGGCGACCGGCGACCGGCCGGCTCCTGCGTCGCCCGCCGGCCCGCCGACCGCCGCCCGGCCGTGCTCGATGGTGGCCTCGCCCGCTCGGCCAACCCGAACGGCGACCGGCGACCGGCCGGCTCCTGCGTCGCCCGCCGGCCCACCGACCGCCGCCCGGCCGTGCTCGATGGTGGC
>NZ_JBMDXT010000093.1:0-7112 GCF_048594475.1 Nakamurella sp.
GCGAAGAAGAAGCCGCGCTCGGGGACGGGGCAGGGCGAGGTCCAGCGCTGCGCCCCCTCCTCGTCGCCGGCGTCGGCCAGGGCTCGGATGGTGGCCAGTTGGCCGGCCGAGTTGATCGCGCCGACATCCGTGTTCTTGTCCATGGGGTCGCCGATCCGCAGCGTCGAGATGCGGTCCCGCAACTTGGCGATCACCTCGTCAGCGACCGACTCCTGCACCAGCAGGCGCGATCCCGCGCAGCAGACGTGGCCCTGGTTGAAGAAGATGCCGTTGACGATGCCCTCGACGGCCTGATCGATCGGCGCGTCGTCGAAGATGATGTTGGCCGCCTTGCCGCCCAGTTCCAGGGTCAGTCTGCGGCCGGTGCCGGCCAGCGACGCCTGGATCTGCTTGCCGACCTCGGTCGAGCCGGTGAACGCGACCTTGTCGATGCCAGGGTGGTTCACCAGCGCGGATCCGATGTCGCCGGCCCCGGTGACGATGTTGACCACGCCCGGCGGCAGGTCCGCGTCGGCGATGATCTCGGCCAGCACCAGGATCGACAGCGGGGTGGTCTCGGCCGGTTTGATGACGACGGTGTTCCCGGCGGCCAGCGCGGGCGCGATCTTCCATGCCGCCATCAGCAGCGGGAAGTTCCACGGGATGACCTGCCCGGCCACCCCGAGCGGACGTACCGCCGGCCCGTAGCCGGCGTGCCCGAGCTTGTCGGCCCAGCCGGCGTGGTGGAAGAAGTGCGCGGACGCGGTCGGGACGTCGACGTCGCGCGATTCCTTGATCGGCTTGCCGTTGTCCAGGGTCTCGACGACGGCGAGTTCGCGGGAGCGTTCGGCGATGCCGCGGGCGATGCGGAACAGGTAGGTGCCGCGCTGGGTCGCGGTGAGCCGGGACCACGGACCCTCGTACGCGGCGCGGGCGGCCCGGACGGCCGCGTCGACGTCGGTCCTCGACGCGGTGCTCACCGAGGCCAAGGCCTCCTCGGTGGCCGGGTTCACCGTCTTCACGTCGTCCCCATGGCCGTCGACGAAGCTCCCGCCGACGAACATCTGATACCGGTCGCGTAGCCGGCCGATGGCGGCCGACTCCGGGGCGGGGTCGTACTCCCAGTCAAGGTGCGGCATGTCGGTCCGTTCTCAGTCGACGGTCAGGTAGTCGGCGCCCGAGTAGTGCCCCTGGACGTGGGTGCGCCGTTGCAGCAGCAGATCGTTGAGCAGGCTGGACGCGCCGAACCGGAAGTAGAAGGGGTCCAGCCACTCCGGGCCGGCGACCTCGTTGACGGCGACCAGGTAGCGCAGCGCGTCCTTGCTGGTGCGGATGCCGCCCGCCGGCTTGACCGCCCGCCGCTCGCCGGTCTGGTCGAACCAGTCACGGACGGCCTGCAGCATGACGTGGGTGACCGGCAGCGTCGCGGCCGGGGCGATCTTCCCGGTCGAGGTCTTGATGAAGTCCCCACCGGCCAGCAGCGCGAGCCAGGACGCCCGCCGGACGTTGTCGTAGGTGGCCAGCTCGCCAGTCTCCAGGATCACCTTGAGCCGGGCCTCGCCGCAGGCCTGTTTCACCGCGACGATCTCGTCGAACACGGCGCCGTAGTTGCCGGCCAGGAAGGCGCCCCGGTCGATCACCATGTCGATCTCGGTCGCCCCGGCGTCCACCGCGACCGCCACGTCGGCCAGCCGGACCGCCATCGACGTCCGCCCGGTGGGAAAGGCGGTGGCCACCGATGCGACGCCGATGGACGTACCGGCCAGCGCCGCCACGGCGGTCGCGACCATGTCCGGGTAGATGCACAGCGCTGCGACGGCCGGCGTGTCCGGGTAGTCCGGGTCGGGCCGGCGGCCCTTCGCGGCCAGGGCCCGGACCTTGCCCGGGGTGTCCGACCCCTCCAGCGTGGTCAGGTCGACCATCGCGATGGCCAGGTCGATGGCCGCCCGCTTGCTCGACTTCTTGATCGATCGGGTGGCCAGCGCGGCCGCCCGGGCCTCGACGCCGACCGGGTCGACGCCGGGCAGCCCGTGCAGGAATCGCCGCAGCGACGACTCGTCGCGGGCGACGTCGGCCAGGTGGGCGGGCAGGGCCGAATAGGTGGTCCCGATCGTCGCCCGGATCGTCGGCTGGATCGTTGGCCGGATCGTCGCTGACATGGGGCCATCCTAGGCAGGGGTCCGCCCGGCAGGACCCGATACGGTTTGTCCCGTGACCGCTGCCCGGACGCCCCGCATCCCCGAGAACCTCGACGTCACCATCGTCGACCACCCGCTGGCCGCCGCCCGGCTGTCGACCATGCGGGACCGGACGACCGACAACACCGCCTTCCGGGCGGCGTTGCGGGAACTGACCCTGATGCTCATCTACGAGGCGTCGCGCAACCTGACCATCCGGTTGGAGCCGATCCAGACGCCGATGTCGCCGACGCTGGCGATCCGGCTGGCCAACCCGCCGCTGCTGGTGCCGGTGCTGCGGGCCGGCCTGGGCATGGCCGACCAGGCGCACGCGCTGATCCCGGAGTCGCAGATGGGCTTCGTCGGCCTGGCCCGCGACGAGCAGACGCTGGAGCCGACGCCGTACATGGAGTCGCTACCGGACTCGCTGGCCGACCGGCCGGTGTACGTGCTCGACCCGATGCTGGCCACCGGCGGCTCGATGGTCCACACGATCGAGCTGCTGACCGGCCGCGGCGCGACCGACGTGACCGCGATCTGCGCGCTGGCCGCGCCCGAGGGCCTGGTCACCCTGGCCGCGGCGAACCTGCCCGTCCGTGTGGTGACCGCGTCGGTCGACGAGAAGCTGAACGAGATCGGCTACATCGTGCCCGGGCTGGGCGACGCCGGGGATCGGCAGTTCGGCGCGGTTTGAGCCGCGGTCCCCGGCGGGGCGGTGCGGCGCCCCGTCCCGGCGCGGGCCGGGGAAATCGGTACCGGATCGAGACCTGACCGGATGGGCCGCGACGGCCGGTTCTCAGACCGCTCTGTGATGATGCGGGCCGGTTGTCCGGAGACGAGAGGCGGTTGGGGACGATGGCGGGTCTGCGCGCGCGTGGTGTTCTTGGGGTGCTGGGCGCGACGGTGCTGCTCGCCGGGCTGACCGCCTGCGCGTCCGGTGGGACGGCGGGGAGCGGGTCCACCTCGGCCTCCGGGTCCCCGAGCGCCGCCTCCACCGGTGCGTCGGTGTCGGTGTCGGCTTCGGGGTCGGCTTCGGGGTCGGCGTCGGTGTCGCAGTCGGGGCGCACGACCAGGAGCGAGCTCGACGGTCGGAGCTTCGTGTCGACCCAGGTCACCGGGGGTCACACCCTCGTGCCGGGATCGACGATCACCATCGCCTTCGAGGGCGGCAGCCTGTCGGCCAATGCCGGCTGCAACACGATGGCCGGGCGGTACACCCTCGCCGGTGGGAAGCTGACCGCCCCGCAGCTCGCGTCGACGATGATGGCCTGCGACCAGGCGCTGATGGACCAGGACACCTGGCTCGCCCAGTTCCTGGCGTCCGGCCCGGCCTACACCCTCGCCGGTGACACCCTGACCCTGACCGGGGCGACGGACACCGTCGTGCTCGGGCCGGCGCCCAGCGGGGCCGACACGCTCAGGTCGACCGGCTGGAAGGTGTCGGACACGATCACCATCACCAACCAGGCGAACACGACCGCCGCGGTCGACCCGTCGCTGACCGCCTGGATGCGCTTCTCCGGTGACGAGGTGGCCTTCAACGACTCCTGCAACGGGGGCGGCGGTCCCGCGCAGATCGGCGACGACACCATCACGTTCGGGGCGCTGCGGCAGACGCTACGGGCGTGCGCGGGGCCGAGCGACGCGCTCGAGCAGTTCATGACCCAGGTGCTGCAGGGCGAGACGACGTACTCCCTCTCGACCGCGCACGGCATCACCTACCTGCAGATCATGTCCACCGACGGCAGCAAGGGACTCGGCCTGCTCGCCGACGACACGGTCGGCCCCGACGCCTTCGCGTCCGGGTCGGCGACGGCGACGAGCACCTCCGGCTGACCCCGCGCGGTTCACCCGACCCCGCGCGGATGACCTGCGCCCGCGCGGATCAACGACGCCTGCGCGGATCACCTGCACCCGCGCGGATCACCTGGACCCGCGCGGATCAACGACGCCAGCGCGGATCAACTGACCCCGAATGTGACGGGTGGAGCGCATGTGTGCTCCTTCCCCCGCGCCCGGGTTGTTGATCCGCGCGGGTCAGAGCCCGATGATCTGGGCGACCTCTGCCCGCAGGCGGTCCAGTTCGGCGGCCGTCGCGGTGCGGAGGGCGCCCAGCGCCGGCCCGTCGGTGCCGTCCGGGACGTCGGCGTGCACCTGGAGGTAGCACTTGAGCTTCGGCTCGGTGCCCGACGGGCGGACGACCACCCGGACCCGGCCGGTCCGCCAGCGCAGCCCGTCGGTCTGCGGCAGCAGGTCGGTGGACTCGGTCACCGGTTCGCCCAGCAGGGTCGCCGGCGGACTCGCGCGCAGCCGCCGCATCGCGGCCGGGATCAGCGCGAGGTCGGTGACCCGGATCGACAGCGGGCCGGTGACGAACAGGCCGTGCGCACGGGCCAGCTCGTCCAGCCGGCCGGGCACGCTCGACCCGGCCGCTGCGAGCTCGGCGACCAGATCGCAGGCCAGCACCGCAGCCGAGATGCCGTCCTTGTCCCGGACGCGGTCCGGGTCGACGCACAGCCCCAACGCCTCCTCGTACCCGAACACCAGGCCGGTGCCGTCGCCGTCCCCGGCGCGGACGATCCACTTGAAGCCGGTGAGCGTCTCGTCGTACCGGGCCCCGTGCGCGGCGGCGACGGCGCGGAGCAGCTCGGCCGAGACGATCGTGGTGGCGACGAGCGGATCCGGGTGGGCGGTACGGTCCAGATGCCGCAGCAGGTGGTCGCCGAGCAGCGCGCCGGTCTCGTCCCCGGTCAGCATGCGCCAGGCGTCACCGTCGGGGACCCCGATCGCGCACCGGTCGGCGTCCGGGTCGAGGGCGACCGCGACCGCCGCCCCGGTCCGCCGGGCCAGCGCCAGCAGCAGATCGGTGGCCCCCGGCTCCTCGGGGTTCGGGAACGGCACGGTCGGGAAGGCGCCGTCCGGCACGGCCTGCTCGGCCACCACGTGCACCGCCGGGAATCCGGCCAGATGCAAGGCCTTCACGGCGATCTCGCCGCCGACTCCGTGCATCGGGGTGAGCGCGACGGTGAGGTCGGCGCCGGCGTGCGGCCCCCGGGCCAGCCGCGCGGTGCCGCTCAGGTAATCCGGGACGATCGACTCCGGCCAGCCGCCGACGGGCCCGCCGGCGTCGATCGACCGGGCCGCCGGAGCCGCGGCGATGGCCCGCTCGATCCGGGCGTCCTGCGGCGCGATCAGCTGGGCGCCGCCGCGCAGGTACACCTTGAGACCGTTGTCCTGCGGCGGGTTGTGGGACGCGGTGACCTGTAACCCGGCGGCCGCGGCGAGGTCCCGCGTGGCGAACGCGGTGACCGGCGTCGGGCGCGGCCCGTCGCCGAGCAGCACCGAGAAGCCCTGGGCGCCGAGCACTCCGGCGACGTCGGCGGCGAACTCGGCCGAGCGGCGGCGGCCGTCGTACCCGACCACCACGGTGCCGCCGCGCTCGCCGGACTCCTGCAGGTAGCGGCCGATACCCCAGGCCGCCCGGCGGACCACCGTCAGGTTCATCCCGGCGGGCCCGGCCCGCAACGGCCCCCGGAGCCCGGCCGTGCCGAAGGTCAACGGCGCCGCCATGCGGTCGGTCAGGTCGGCGACCGCCTCGGCCGACCCGGCCATCGCCGAGGCCAGCACCCGTTGCAGCTCGTCCCGGTCCGGGGCCGACGGGTCGTCGGCGATCCAGCGCATGGTGGCGTCGCGCAGATCCGGGGTGAGCCGGGGCGGCTCCGCGCCGGTCACGCCCGGGCCACCAGCTGCGCCAGCAGGTCGCCCATCCGCGTGGCCGCGGCCCGGCCGGTCGCCAGCACCTCCTCGTGGTTCAACGGCTCCCCGGTCATGCCCGCGGCCAGGTTGGTCACCAGCGAGAGGCCGAACACCTCGGCCCCGGCGGCCCGGGCGGCGATCGCCTCGAGCACGGTCGACATGCCGACCAGATCGGCACCCAGCCCGCGCAGCATGCGGATCTCGGCCGGCGTCTCGAAGTGCGGGCCGGGCAGCTGGGCGTACACCCCTTCGGTGAGCGACGGGTCGATCTGCCGGGCCAGCTGCCGCAGACGCGGCGAGTACAGGTCGGTCAGGTCGACGAACGTCGCACCGGCCAGCGGGGACGTCGCGGTGAGATTCAGGTGGTCCGAGATCAGCACCGGGTCACCCGGTTTCATGCCCTCGCGGATGCCGCCGGCGGCGTTGGTGAGCACGATCAGGCGGGCCCCGGCGGCCGCCGCGGTGCGGACCGCATGGGCGACCGCGCCGACCCCGCGACCCTCGTAGAGGTGGGTGCGCCCGAGGAAGACCAGCGCCCGCTTGTCGCCGACGGTGACCGACCGGACCCGACCCGAGTGGCCCTCGACCGACGGGGGCGCGAACCCGGGCAACTCGGCGACGTCCAGCTCGACCGCCGCGGCGCCGAGCCGCTCGGCCGCCGGCAACCATCCGGACCCCATCACCAGGGCCACGTCGTGGCCGTCCACGCCGGTCGCCCCGGCGATGGCGGCGGCGGCCTGCTGAGCGGTGGCGGGGCTGGGGGTGGCGGCGGCAGACATGCCCGGGAGCGTAACCGGGACCGCCGGGCACCGGGCGGGGACGGCGCGCGGTCCGGCGCGCCCGGCCGGCCCTGGACACCGATCGCCGCCGGCGGCCGGGCGGGGGCCGCGGACCGTCCTGCACGGGGCGGGTCAGCGGAGCAGGTGATCGGCCGGAGCCGACGCCGGTGCGACCAGGGTGACCGGCGAGGCGGCGGCGCTGCCGTCGGCGGCGTCGGCGATGAGCCGGACGGCGAAGAACCCGACGACGGCCGCCAGCAGGGCCACCACCAGCGCGACCGCGATCCGCCGGCCGGTCGATGGCTCGGGAGCCTGTTCGGGCAGTGGGGGCAGCGCGGCCGCGTCGGCCTGCGCCCAGGGCGGCGGGGGCAGCGGTTCGGCGCGGGCCGCGAAGCCCGGGCCGGCCTGCCCGCCGGTCCCG
>NZ_JBMDXT010000094.1:0-39112 GCF_048594475.1 Nakamurella sp.
TTTCACCCCCCGGCCCGGGCCGGGGCCCTCCCCCCGCCCTTCACCCCGCGGGGACCACGGACCGGTCAGCCGGCAATCAGCGCAAGATTGTCAAAGGAGGAGACGACTGGCGCATTGGTGGACGAGCCGGACAGATAGGCCTGAACGCTGAGCGTTCCTGCTCCCTGCAGGGAGGCAGCGGAGTCGGTGCGTGTGATCTGGGCCGCTGTCGGCTCCGGAGCGCCGACCTTCCACGCCTTGGCCGTGAGCGTCGTCGTACCGGAACCGACCGCCGAGAACTTGAATCGGATGGAGTCTCCGACGGTATAGGTGAGACCGCCGACCGTGACGTTGCCCAGGGAGGTCGCCGCTCCGTTGTCCACCCGCACGATGGCGACATTCACGCCACCGCCTGCCAGGTACTTGAGCGTAAACTGGTAACTCGACGTTCCCACGCGCCGCGTCGACACTGTCGTGTAGACACCTCCGCCGGTCGCCGCCTTGTCGACTGCGAAATCGATCGACCCGGTGAAGTCACGCACCGGCGCCATCGCGTTGAGACTTGCCACGGGCCCCGAACCGGCGGTGCTCAGCAGGATCTGTCCCGTCTGACCATTCGTATTGAACTTCGAGGCGCCACCGGTCAGAGTCCAGGCGCCGCCGATATCGGCGTTCGCCCAACCGCTTGCCACGGTCCGGCCGAACAAGTCGGACGCTGCCGTCGAGTCGATCACCACGACCCTGCTGAGCGAGCCCGACGCCCCGTCATCATCGACGACTGTCAGATTGACGGTGTACGAGCCATCGGTGCTGTAGGTGTGGGTCGCGGTGGCGCCGCTTCCGGCTGGCGAGCCGTCACCCCAGTCCCAGGAATAGGACGAGATGGTGCCGTCGACGTCCGTGGACGTCGATGCATTCACGGTCAGATTCCGAAGGCTTGCAGATGAGGTGAATGCGGCGACCGGTGCCTGATTGGGAGCCTCCGTGGTCGTCACATCATGACTGACCACAGCCGTGCCGCCACGGTTGTCGGTCACGGTGAGCGTCACGGTGTGCACTCCGGCGCCGGCGTAGGTGTGGGTCGCGGTGGGCCCGGTGCCGGCCGGGGTGGCGTCACCCCAATCCCACGAGTAGGAGCTGATGGCTCCATCGGCATCGGTCGAACCCGAGCCGTCCACCGTCACGGTCTGGTTGACGACGGAGGAGGTGAAGGCCGCAGTCGGAGCCCCATTCGGCGCGACGGTCACCTGACGCGTGGTGGTTCCGACGCCTCCTCGATCGTCGGTGACAGTTAATGTGACCGTGAAGGTCCCATCGCTCACGTAGGCGTGGATCGCGGTCGGACCAGTGCCGTCGGGAGTACCGTCACCCCAGTTCCAGGAGTAACCGGTGACCGAGCCGTCGGAGTCGGAGGACGCCGAACCGTCCACCGAAAGATCCGCGCCGGAGACAACCGTGGTGAAGGACGCGGTGGGAAGCACGTTCGGCACGGTGCCGGTTCCGACCTGGAAGTGATTGAGGATGGCGGCATCGCTCAAAGCAGTCGGGTAGACGGCGACCTCGTCGATGTCGCCGTTGAGGAAGCCGCTCGTTGGTCGCGGACTGAGACTGGTCGCCCGGTCTCCCCCAATTCGCCAGAACCCGTTCATGGTCGTCGCGGTTGTGGTGGCCGGGCGGCTGGCAACCTGGGCACCGTCCACGTACAACTTCATTCCCGCCGGGCTGAGCGTTGCGGCGACGTGGTGCCAGTTGCCGTCCCGATAAGTGTTGACCGACGAGATGGTACGCAGCGTGCCGCTGCTGAGGACAGTGAACTGGATGCGACCGGTGTTGTCGAAGTACAACGCTCGGTCGAGGGACGTCGAGTTACCCGTGGCCCGGTTGCCGAAATCTAGGATGATGCCACCATTGGTGCTCGTCGTCCTGGTCCAGGCTTCAAGGGTGAACGGCGTCGAGGCCGAGGCGCTCGTCTGCGGGCCGGACACGATTCCGGTCGACGTTCCCGGGAATCGGTACGCAGTGCTGGCGTCGCCGACCAGTGCACCGGTGACCCCGTAGGAGACGTCCGCCCCGGGCGTTCCATCATTCGTGCCGATCGAGTCGAAGGCGACGCCACCAGCGGGCTCACCCAGCCGGTACAGCAGGCTCGCGCCGTCGGAGATCACCTTCTGCGCGTAGGTGGCCGGAACACCAGCGCCGGCAACGGTGACCGAGGCCAGATCCCCTTGGACCTCGTTGCCATCCGGGTCATAGGCGTAGACCCGGTAGGTATTGTTTCCGGACGGCTGTCCGGTGAGCGATGCAGTCAGGATCGGCCGGTTCCAGAAGGTCGACGCCCCCGTGATGTCCGCCACCGGGTTGGCCTTATCGCCGTTGCGCACGATCTTGTATCTGAGTTCGAGGTCGTCGCGGTCCCAGGAACTCCTCCAGCGGAGGCGCACCGACCCCGGAGCCAGCGACGTCCCGCTCGGGGTCAAATTGCTGCCCCGGGCGACCGGAGGCACACTGGCCGGAGCGGTCGGCAGGCTGGCGAAGCGCACCAGGCCGCGCTGTGGCTGGCCGTTGACCGTCGGGAACTCGCCGCCCATCACCACATAGGGGCCGCTGCCAGTGACCGTCCAAGCGGCCTGGCTCTGACCGGTGTAGGTGCCAACGTTCAGGTCCGGGAACCAGGCCAGCATCGTCGGGCTCGGCGTGCCCGCCCAGTTCTTGTATCCGGAGACGGTGTTGGCATTCAGGGTTCCTGTCGCGGCCTCGGTGAACGCCAACGCACGACGCTCGTCACCGGCCGCCTGCTCACCGAACCCGCCAACCGTGCTGCACTCGTGCGCATGGCTGACTGCGTAGACCACGCCCGCGTTCGTGTATGCGTCGTAGCTGTCGCCATGGCAGTCCTCAAGCCAGACCAGGTTGCCCGAATTGCCATCAGCGGCAAAGGTTCCCTCGAACTCGCGGGTGTTGGAGACCGGCAGCGGGCCGAATGTGTATCCGGTTCCATAGACGACATTGCCGAACGTACGCAGTGTCGTGATGCCGGATGAGTTACCGTACGCGCGGACCTGGCCACTGGCGGTCCACGGAACCAGACTGCCATCGACCAGGCTGAGGGCGGCCAAACCATACACGTTCACGCCGTTGACCTGCTGGAATTGCCCACCCACGATGAGCTTGGTGCCATCTGGCGAGGCGGTCATCGCGCGGATCGCGCCGGTGGCGGTCGGTGCCCAGGCGGTCAACGTGCCATCCGCCGCGTTGAAGGAGGCGAAGCGCTGCCGCGCGACGCCGTTCGCAATGCTCAGGCTCCCAGCCGCGTAGACCGTTGTGCTGGTTGCGTAGATCGCACTGACCCTGGCATCGAGGCTCGGCTTAAATGCCTGGTCGACCTTGCCGGTCGCGGTATCGATGGCCACCAATCGGCGGTGAGTGGTGCCGGCGGCCGTCGTGAAATCTCCCCCAACGTACAGGCGGGACTTGTCCGGATTGGTGGTGAGATACACCGCCTGACCATTGAGCGGCACATCGAACGACGTGATCAACTTGCCCGTGTCGAGGGCGTAAGCCAACAGGTTTGAACGCGGCGTCGACAGCTGCTCAGGATCGGTAGCCGCAGAGGTCGCGGTGGTGAAGGAACCGCCGACGTAAACCGTGTTTCCCACGATCGCCTGGGACCAGACGACGCCATCGACCTGAACCGTTGGCAATGCGGTCGCCGTGGCGGCGTCGGTCGGTCGCTGAGTGACGGGCGCGGGCGCTGCGGACGCCGGTGCTGCCGGAAGGACCAGAATGCCGGCGGTGAGAACGGCGGTGGACAACGCCGCAACGAAGCGCCGCCTCGGACGGGAAGGACGAGCCATGCGTGACTCCAGGTTGAGGGGTGGCCTAAGGACGCGCGACGACGTCCAAGATCACTCGACGCCCCCGACACCCATGATCAGGGATCAAGATAACACAGAGTGATGCAACTGGGCAATACGGCCGCAACTGGTCCTGAAACACTCGCCGAAGGAGCAGAGCCTCACCCACTCGGCGGCGTCTCAATATGACGTTCCGTTACTGAGCGTTCGGTCGGTCATGGAACGGACACCGACAGGTTGTCGATCGACGCTGTGATCGGAGCATTGGTCGCCCCGCTGGATAGGTACGACTGGATGGAGAGCGACCCCGGATCCTGCAGCGCCGCGGTCGTGTCGGTTCGAGTGAGCTGGAAGCTATCGGGCTCCGGGCTGCCCACCTTCCACGCTTTGACCGCGAGAGTCGTCGTGCCGTCGCCGATCGCCTGGAGTCGGAGCCGGAAGACGTCACCCGCCGCGAAGGACAAACCGGGGAGGGTCGCACTACCCAGCTGCGTCGAAGCGCCGTTGACTTGGCGTGCGACCGAGATGGTGACGGCCCCGTTCGGCATGTACTTCAAGGAGTATTGGTACGACGAGGTGCCGATCCGCCGAACCGAGACCGTCGCATACACTCCGTTCCCCGCCGCCGGCACCTTGTCCACGCTGTAATCCATCACGGCGTCGACGTCTTGCGCACTCAACGAGTTCAGGGCGGCCGTCGGTCCCGATCCGGCGTTCGCCATCACGATCTGGCCTCTGGCACCGTCGACCGAGAACCGGGTGTCTCCGCCGGACAATGTCCACGTCCCGCCCGTGTCTGCAGCACCCCACGCGTTCGCCACGGTGCGAGTGAAGGTATCCGCTACGACGAAATCTGTGACCACTACTGTTCGGGTCAAGGTCGCCGTCCCGCCGTCGTTGTCGGTCACCCGGAGCGTCACGAGGTAGGAACCGGCGCTCGCGTAGACGTGCGTCGCCGTCACACCGGCGCTGTCCGGCGAACCGTCGCCCCAAGTCCAGGAATAATCGGCGATCGACCCGTCGGAGTCGGTCGACGAGGACCCGTTGACCGACAGGCTTCTTCCCGTCCCACTGGATGTAAAGGCAGCAACCGGATTCTGGTTCGGCGGCTCAACAGTGGTCACCGAGGCGCTGGTGGAGGCCGTTCCGCCCCGGTTGTCGGTCACCGTCAGCGTGATCGTGTAATCGCCGGACGTCGAATAGCGATGGGAGGCGGTGGGGCCGGAACCGTTGGGTGTTCCGTCGCCCCAATTCCAACTGTAGGCCGAGATCGAACCGTCAGGGTCCGCCGATGTCGTCCCGTCGACATCCACGTCGAGGAAGTCGACCGACCTGGTGAATGCGGCCGTCGGATTGACGTTGGGTGCTGGATCCGAGACGGAGACCGACCGGCTCACCGTGCCCGTCGCACCCACGTCGTCGGTGACGGTCAAGGTGACGGTGTATGTGCCGGCTGCGGCGTAGGTGTGCGACGGAGTCGCACCGCTGCCGGTCGCTGTGGAGTCACCCCAATTCCACGAATAGGAGGAGATCGAGCCGTCCGAGTCCACGGAGCCGGTTGCGTCGAACGTCGCGGTCAGATCCTGGACCGAGGTAGTGGTGAAAGCGGCTGTTGGCGCCTGGTTGGCAGGGCCTGCCGTCGCCAACTGATAATGCTGCAGTACTTGTGCGCCAGTGAGGGCCGACGGATATACCGCAACCTCATCGATCGAGCCGGCGAAGTAGTTGCTGGTCGGTCGGTTGGCCCAGCCATTCAGGTTGTCGCCACCGACCCGCCAGAAGCCCGGGAAATACTGGCCGACAATGACGTCAGAGCGGTTAGCCACGCGCACACCATCGACGTACAGATTCATGCCTGTTGGACCGAGGGTACCCACGGCGTGATGCCATTGATTGTTGTTGTACGCAGAGCCCGACGTGATCGTCCGCGCCGAACCGTTGTTGACTCCGAAGTTGATGCGGCCAGCATTGTCCATGTACAGGTGCCGATCATAGCTCTGCGAGTCGATCGGCACCACCGAATTGGCCGAAAAGCCGGATTGACTGCCGAACCCGATGATCTTGCCGCCGGAGGTGGTTGACGTGCGGAACCAGGCCTCGATGGAGAAATTGTTAGGACCGTAGACGGGCGTCGAGTCGTTCGTCCCCATCCGCGAGGACTGGGTGCCCGCGAATGTCGTCGCTGGATTCGAGTCGCCAAGGATGGCCCCGCCGGCTCCGCCTGCGACCGCGGCAATGCGGGCGTCGGCAAACCCGGCGGAGTCCAGCGCCGTGAAACTGCCGGTCGCGTCGGCCATGCGCCAGTACTGCCCGGCGCCGTCCTGCAGCACCCGAGCGGCGTACGGACTCACGCCCGGAGCACCCGCCGTGATCGACACCGCGTTGCCCAGCACGGAGTTCTGGTCCCGATCAAGCGCCTGAATCCGGTAGGTGTGGGAACCGGGTGGCACCGAGGTGTCGACGAAGGACAAACTCGGTCGATTCCAGAAGGTGGAGTTGGCTGCAGTCGTATACAGCGGGGTGGCGCTGTTGTCCCTGAACACCGCATAGCTCAGCGAGAGATCGTCGCGATCCCAGTTCGTCTGCCATGCCACGCGGACCGAACTGGAGTTGACGCTCGTCAGACGTGGAGTGAACGCCGTTGCGGCGATCCGGGGGCCCTGCTTGCGGGGTGCCGTGGTGCGCTTGGCAAACCGAACGAGTCCCTGCTGATTGACGCCATTGACGGTTGGGAATTCTCCGCCCATGACGACGTAGTCCGCATTGGCGGTGACGTCCCACGCCGCCTGCGTCTTGCCCGTGTAGCTGCCGTTGGTCATGTCCGGGAACCAATTGAACAACGACGGGCTGGGGTTGCCCTCCCAGTTGAAGTAGCCCAGTCGCTCCCGGTCGATGGTTCCGGTGGCGGCCTTGGTGAAAGCTAACGCGTGCCGCATGTTGATTTGCCACGGCTCCGTTTGCTGGAATCCGCCGATGTTGCCGCAGTAATGGGCGTGGCTTACGGTGTAGACGAATCCTGAGGCGACCGCCACGTCATAGGTGTCGCCGTGGCAGTCCTCGATCCACTGAACGGCGCCGGTGGACGGGTTCGCGCGGAAAGTCCCCTCAAGGTTGCCGCCCGACCCGAACCGGTACCCCGTTCCGTAGACCGAATCGTCATCCGCAGTCAGCGACAGGATGGCCGAATTGCTTCCCGAGTTCTGGATCAACTGGTTGGCCTGCCAAGGCAGCACCGATCCGGTGGTCGGGTCGACGGCGGTCATGCCCCGGGCGGTCACGCCGTTCATCGTGCTGAACGCCCCGCCGACCACCAACTTGCCGACACCAGGGGCCATGACCATTGCATAGACGACCGCGTTGGCGCTCGGCGCCCACCCGGTCAAGGCCCCCGTCGACCGGGTGAACGCCGCGAGGCGGTTCCGGGCGGTCCCCCGAGAGGCAGTGAAGCTGCCTCCGGCATAGACGGTGGTGTCGGTCGCGACCAGCGCTCTCACCGTCGAGTTGGCGTTGGGATTGAACGAGGTGTCGAGCTGGCCGGTCGAAGTATCGAAGCCGGCAATCCCGGCCCGGCTCACGCCGTCGACCTGGGTGAAATCGCCGCCGATGTAGATCCTCGAACCGTCGGGCGACGCCGTGACCGCGAGTACTTGGCCATTCACGTTCGGCGCAAAGCTGGTCATCACCCCAGTCCTGATGTCGTAGGCCATCAGGTTGGTGCGGGTGACCAGTTGGGTGCCCGGAGCCGCTCCCGCTGGCCGGGCAGCGCTGAAGCTCCCTCCGGCGAACACTGTATTTCCGACGATCGCCTGCTGCCAGACGACGCCGTTGATCTGGGCGGTGGGCAGAGCATCTGCCGAGACCATGTCGGTGTCGGGCGGGTTGGCGACCGGGCCAGGAGCCGCCTCGGCGACAGGAGAGAGGACCACCCCCACGGCCAGCATCGAGGCGACCATCAGCGTCGTTGTCCACGAGCGTGACCAGTTCCTTGCGGATGCCCTCATAGCAGACGTCTCCCCTTGTGACGACCCCGCAGGTCGACGGTCCATCGTGCGGCAACGACTCAAGGCCGGAGAGGGCCGGCGTCGAACTCCGGCGCCCGCGACCTTCCCCGTCGGCACCCCGGACATCACCCCCGACGCGATCGAATCTCCGCCTGGACGGCAACCGCATCCGGGAGCGAAGGTGTCTTCGATCACGACGCGATGTCGCGAGTTCGAACGAGCACCGGTCACGAATGGGACGTGACAGGTGGCACGAGGGTAACACCAGGTCATCGACTCGCTCGCCGAATTCCCCCGTTAGGAGTCATCTCGGACAAAGAGCGACCGCGGAGACACGCAGCGTAGAGCGGCTCGGCTACTTCTTCCGGGTCTGCTGTAATCCGGCCATCAGTCCGGCGGCCACTACGCCGTCCACTCGCCACTTGGTCATCAGATACAGCCGCTTGGCGGTCCAAGAGGGAAGATCACGGCGACGGGCGACGGAGATCGGCAGCGTCAGCGATCGCAACATCTGCCCGGCCAGGAGGCGCACGAGGCGTCGTCGAGTCGTACGGCGAACGATCCCGAGCGTTGTCCGGCGCGTCTTGATCTTCACTTCGTTCCAGGTGTCACGAGCCGGATGCTCGATCACGGCGGTATCGACGTACGCCTGGCGTCCTCCGGCGCTACGCACCCGCCGGCCCCACTCCGCATCACCCCCGGAAAGAAGGGAGTCGTCGAAGAGCCCCACCCGATCGAACTGGCTGCGTCTCGTGACCATGTTGGCGGTGACCGCGAACCCGCTCGCGAGGTACTTCTGCTGTCGAAAGCCCTCGACGAATTCGTACCACTCCGGCCCGTTTCGCGGGACACCCCCCTGATACGTGAGTGCTACGCGCCCTCCGATCATTGCGACCGTCGGATGGGTGCTCAAGTACTGTGCGGACACACGCAACCAGCCTCGATCGGGGACGCAATCCGCGTCCGTGAACGCCACGATCTCGCCACGCGCAACGGCCAAGGCAGCATTTCGGGCGGCGTAGGAGCCCGGTTTGGACTCATGCACGATCGCGAGCCGGGGATCCTTCGGCAGGACGGTCGCTGGAGAAGCTGCCGACCCGTTGTCGGCAACGATGACTTCAAACCGGTCGGCCGGGTAGTCCTGGTCCAGCAGCGCCCGAACACAGCCGACCAGTAGGTCGAATCCATCCTTGACCGGAACGATGACGGAGGCGAATGGCAAGTCGGTCCCCCGGTCGCCCACACTGCTACCGCCCAAGACTCGCCCCTCGATGGATCGTGCACACGGTGGATGCGGTAGGCGGTGATGGTCCGCTGGGCCGGTCCGTAGCAATCTGCCTCCGCGATCAGGATGCTATCCGGAGCCCGAGCGTCGATCCAGTTTGCTCAGACATTCAGGTCCGGGCCAGCGATGAACTCGTGAGACCGAGAGACGGCATTGACCTGCAACGACCGGCCAGATCCTAGGGTGAATCGAAAGCCCTGAGCCGAACACCTCTTCCGTTCGGGTTCGGGCCGGAACCAGAGAGTCAATTCCGGACGAATCGCCCGCGCCATGATCATAACGGCACGACTCGATGCGGTGAATGCTGTCTACTGCCTCCGCAGAGTAATGACTCCTGCATCCCATCCCCGGGGCAGAACAAGGGCAACAGCCGAGGCGCTCGTCGTGGTTCGTCTGCATCAGTGGACCCACATCAAGTGACCTAGCGCGAAGTGGGTCTACTCCAAACGGTGGTGCACGAATGCACCAGCCAGATCAGCACCGCCGAATCATGTGCAGAGCGTGAGTGCGAGACTACGTTTCGTTACCAGAAGCCCTGCTACCAACACCACCCATGATCGAGGAGGCTCCAATGAGGCGTCATCGTCATCCGGATGCTCAATCCGGTCCAACGACGACTCAAGCGCGAGCCAGTCCGCTCTGATCCTCGGTAGTCCTTCACCCTCTCAGTGGTGCTGGGCCCCGGATTGCACACCTCCGTGTGAGTCAGAGTTCACGTTTCGATCAATAGCAACTGACCCACAATCACCCGTGTGGCCCAACTCGCGCACTGTCGCAGTAGCAACTTAGACGCTCTGTGCCAGACGAGTGCGCTGCCGACTCGTCCAGCGGGAGGAACTCGAAACAGGTCCCGCGAAATCAGTTCACGCTACGAAGCTAAATCAGCACAATAGCGTGGCTGGCACAGTGTGATCCCCGTCCGATCGGTTGGCTCACCCCATTGGGGCCCGCTACAGTTCCGCTGAGTAACGAAACGATCACGGTCGACGTTCGCAATTGCAGCCGGACAGGACGCCACGGTCACATTTCGCCCAATGGAGCGCGAGATCGCGCGTCCCCCTTTTCTTAACCACAGAGGACACATCACCATGCCAAAAAACCGTTCAACAAGAACCAGGAAGCGTCGTTCCGCGATCACCCGCCTCGGGCAAACCGCGCTGTGCGCAACCCTTGGACTGGCACTGGTCGCCGTTGGAACGACAAACGCCTCCGCGGAGACTCAGACCGAGGTCACCAACGCCTCCTGGACCGCCTCCGACCAGCCTGGCTGGGGTAGCGCCGACAAGGGTGGCGCATTCGCTCTCCGCGGTCAGACGGATGCGTTCGCCATCCAAAGCAATCGCGGCCGTGTGAACGCGCTTCAGGCGGGCAAGTCCGCGGCGGCGTCACTGGCCGTCAGCGTCCAGGATGTTCTCCTCCAGGACACGGTCTCGGTGCCGTCCGCCAACCCCCTGAACCTGCATCACACCCTCGAAGCCCGCCGGCAGGGCGACGGCTCGACCTATCGCGGTCGAGTGCAGTTCTACACCGGCGGCAAGGTCGTGGTCGGCGTGTCCAAGACGACCGGCACGGCCGAAACCGGTCTCGGCTCGGTGACGCTTCCGATCACGGCGACTGCTGGCCAGAACTTTGCCCTGCAGTTTCAGGTGAGTGGCACCAGTCCAGTGCAGCTGAGTGTCCGCGCCTTCCTCGTCGGGTCGACGACCCCGAACTGGCAGTTCACCACCTCCGACGGCAGCAGCTCGCGGATCCAGTCGGCCGGTGGTGTTGGCATCTGGGATTACGTGTCGGAGACGGGTTCGGCCGCCACCTACTTTCACGACGATTTCAAGTCCTACTCACTGAGCGGTACCACCTCTGGATCGTCCACCGGCGGGAGCACGACTACCGTCTCCGCAACCGGTGGAACCGTCTACCGCTCGGCCAACTTCGATGCATGGCCCGCCGGCAAGGTCGTTCCCTCCAACTTCGTCTCGGCCCTCGGCGGTGGTTACACCAAGGATGGCCCGTATGACGACATGACGGTCGTCGCGGACAGCCGTGGCTCTGGCAAGGTCCTGCGAACCACCCTCAAGGCCGGCACGATCCACAGCAAGCCCATCGCCGACGGCGGTGACAATCTCTTCCTGCAGCTCCCGCAGCCTGTCGACAACGCCTGCATCTCCTACGACATCAAGTTCGACGGCAACTTCGACTGGTCCTTGGGCGGCAAGCTTCCGGGACTCGAGGGGGTCGCTCCCGGTGTTGCTCCCTCCACCCCGACCGGCGGAAACGCCACCGATCAAGGCTGGTCGGGCCGCGCCATGTGGCTGGGACCGAAGGCCTACAGCTGGGCTGGTCCGACCAACATGGGGGTGACTTACATGTACCACCCCGGTCAGGCGGGGACCTACGGCGACAATGAGCGCTGGGGCAAGGCCTTTGTCGCCGGGAAGTGGCACACGCTCAAGCAGTGCTACAAGATGAACACGATCGGCCGCAGTGACGGTCAGCTGACCGTCTGGCTCGACGGCCAGCAGGTTATCAACAACTCTGCGTACGTGTTCCGGACCAAGAGCGAGGTTCACATCACGCATCTGATCTTCAGCATCTTCCGCGGCGGTTCGACCCTGGATTGGGCCGGCTCCCGGGACGGCTATGTCGACATCGACAACATGAGGGTCACGAGCACCTGAGGCACGGCTCGCGACGGGCGGGGGGCTCGCGCCCCCCGCCCGTCGTTGGCGTCTTCAGGCCCTCCGCCTGTACTCAAAGTAGGTAATCCCCACCGCCGCTGCGACCATTCCGCCCCCGCGAGCCATGGTCCGCTGTCCTCTCGCACGGTTCGCCAGCGAGCCGGTAACGATCCCCACCACAAATCGGACAGCCCCCCCGGCCAGTCGGATCAGTCCGCCGCCCAGCGCCTCGACGCGCGCCCGCACCTGGGCCGGCCACGACTCGCTCAACTCGATATTCACCCGGCCCCACGAATTTCCCGATCGGAAGGCACGTCTGAGAACCCAGTCGCGGGTCAGTCTCGGAGCAGGCACGACATCTGTGACCGTGGCCTCGGCGCACCACACCATCAATCCCCCGGCCCGATGCAGTCTCCGGGTGAACAGCGTGTCTGAACCGCCGCTTTCGCCGAACTTCTCGTCGAATCTGAGCCCGATCCGGTTCACCTGCTGCAAGTCGAGCAGCAGGTTGTTGGTCGCTGCCACGTCAATGACCGTGCCGGTCGCCGGCCGCCGACGGTCGAAGAAGCGCCCGGCAGCAATCCATTCCTCGGGCTCGTGCTCGTATTCCGAGACCACAGGCCCGGCGACCGCGGCCGCCCCGAACTTGTTGTGGGTATCAACCAACGAGGTCAACCATCCGGGATGAGGCCGCTCGTCGTCGTCGATGAAGATCAGCAGCGCGTCAGGCGGAGACTGGTCCAACGCCCGGTTCCGAGCGGCAGCAATCCCCGGACGCGGCTCGTGCACATAGCGGACATGGGGCCCAAACGTCGCGACTGCGGCACGCGCTGAAGCCTGGGGGTCGTTGTCGATGACGATGAGTGTCGCCGTTGGGGTGACGCACTGTAGATGTGGCACCAATGCGGGGACTGCCGTCATCAGATCGTCCGGACGGCGGTACGTCAACATGGCGACCACGACGGGGCGTGACCGCGCGTCCAGGGTGTCTGCCGCGTCCTGTGCCGTCACGGTCGATTCGGTTCCGGTCCTCGAAGTCATCATCAGTCCTTGATCACGGGGCACGGCGCCCCCGCAGGGTTCGGTGAAAGAATGCCAGATTCGGGCCCGCGCCGTCCCGCCGCAATGGGATCGAGCCGCAACCCATTGGGTTGCGGCTCGATTCCAGAGTCCGATCGAGGCGCCGATTGCCCGTGGGTCCGGGCCCGCAGCGCGGTCGATCACGGAGCGACTGCCACGACCTTCAAATTGTCGATCGTCGCGACAACGGCACCCGTCGTCGTGCTCCCCGTCAGGTACGGGTAGAGCGCCACACCGCCGGTCGTGCTGAGGGGGTTGGCTTGGTCGACCGCGCTGACCTGCCACGCGGCGGGCTCCGTCGTCCCGGCCTTCCAAACCTTCGCGTTCAGGTTGACCGGACCGGTACCGACCGCTTGGAATCGAACGGTGACCACGTCGTTGGCCGCATACGTGAGGCCGGCAACGGTTGCTGTCTGCAGCGCGGTTGAAGTGCCGTTCACAATCTTCACAAGCTGCAGCTGAACGGATCCACCGCTCAGGAACTTCGACGTGACGCGGTACTCCGAGCTACCGACCTTGCGGACCGCGGTACTGAAGTACGTTCCGCCACCGGACGGCGCCTTGTCCAACGCAACATCCACCGTCAGGTCGACGTCGGCAACCGAGACCGCCGGCAGCGTCGCCGTGGGGCCGGCCCCAGGCGCCGACATCCGGATCTTGCCCGTTCCCCCGCTCGCTGAGAAGTTGCTAGAACCGCCAGTGATGGTCCAGGTACCGCCGGTGTCGGCGGTTCCCCATCCGCTGGCCAACGTGCGCGTGAAGGTGTCATTGACCAATGCCTGCGGGACCGGGGCTGTGACCGTCACCTGCTTGCTCGTCGTGGCGGTGGCACCGTCGTCGTCGGTCACTGTCAGCTCGACGGTGTAGGTGCCACCAACCGCGTAGGTGTGACTCGCCGTTGCCGTGGTGACCGGATCGTTGGTGGTGTCGCCGAACGACCACGAGTAGGCGCTGATCGTCCCGTCGCTGTCAGTGGACCCCGTGCCGTCAAAGGCGACCTGAAGGCCGTTGACCGTCGCGGTGAAGTTGGCAACCGGCGCCGCGTTCACCGGCGGGGGCGCGGTGACCGTCACCTGTTTGCTGGTCGTGGTAGAGGCACCGTCATCGTCGGTCACGGTCAAAGAGACCGGGTAAGTCCCCGACACGGCATAGGTGTGCACCGCTGTCGAATCCGTACTGGTCGATCCGCCGCCGAAGTCCCAGAGGTAGGACACGATGGTCCCGTCGGAATCGGTCGAGGTCGAGGCCACATTGGCAGTCAAACCATCGGTGCTCACGTCGAACGACGCGGTCGGAGCCACGTTCGGCGGCGGTGCGGTGACCTGAACATTCTGGGTGCTGGTGTGCTCCGCACCGTCGTCGTCCTTGACCGTCAGGCTGATGGACTTGGTCCCCGCCGTCGTGTACACGTGCTGTGTGGTCTGGCCCGATCCGGTGGTGCCGTCACCGAAATTCCAGGTCCAGCTAACCACGCTGCCGTCGGAATCACTGGAGGCGCTGGCATCCAAGTTGACGGTCAGCTGCACGGGGGTAGCCACGAACGAGGCAACCGGGGGCTGGTTGACCGGCGGTGCGGTCACCGTCACCGACTTGGTGAGCAGCGCACTCTGAGCGCCGTCGTCATCGGTCACTACGAGTCCGACGTTGTAGGTCCCGGCCGTTGCATAGGAGTGCGACGGGTTGGGTCCGACGCCAGCGGCTCCGTCACCGAAGTCCCACGCGTAGGTCGCCACGGTTCCGTCGGAATCGCTGGAACCGGTGCCGTCGAAGGTCACGCTCAGGTTGGTGGCCTGCGACGTGAACGAGGCCACGGGCGCCTGGTTCGGCGGTTCGACGGTGCTGCCCAACGCAAAGTGATTGGCGACCTGCTGGGGTGAAAGCACCGAACCGTAGACCGCGGCATCGTCGATGGTCGCAGACAGGAACGGCGAGCAACATCCCCAATGGTTGTCGCCGCCCACTCGCCAGTACCCGCTGTAGTCCTGCGCGCTGATCTGCCCGTTGGTGCCAACGAGCGCACCGTCGAGGTACAGCTTCATGCCGTCGGTCGACGACTGTGTTCCCACGATGTGGTGCCACTGGCCGTCGTTGACCGCTTGGGGTGTGGAGATCGTGTTGGTGAAGCCGGTCCAGACGCCGAAGGTGGCTCGTCCGTCGTTGGACAGGTAGATGTGCCGGTCGTAACAACCCGAGGTGCCGCTCTGGCTGCAGCCAAATCCGATGATCTTGCCACCGTTGGTGCTGGTCGTCTTGAACCAGGCCTCGATGGTGTAGTTCATCGGGTTGCTGAAGCTGTTGCTGCTGGCCACGAAATCGTCGTTGCCGTCGAACGCGGCAGCAGTATTGGCCGTGCCCTTGATGCCACCGACCTGACCCAAGGTCACCCCGTTCTGGTAAAGGCCGGTCTGGTCACCGTTGGGGCCAGCATCGGCCGCCGTAGTTCCCGCGGACTCGCCGAGCCGCCAGTACAGGAGCGGATTGTCGTTGAAGACGGCCGCACCGTAGGCATCCGCGGGCGCGGCCGGAATGGTCGAACTGCGACCGCTGGCCACCCACTGGGCGTCGATCGTCGACCGGGAGAGGACGGTCGGGTAGATCGCGACCTCGTCAATCGCACCGTTGAAGTAGTTGCTCGCTGGCTGGTTGGGCCAGCCGCCGATGTTGTCGCCGCCGACTCGCCAGTAACCGGTGAAGCCCTGACCCCAGGTGGTGTCCGCGCGCTGGCCGACGAGCTTGCCGTCGATGTACAGCTTCATCCCATCCGGCCCGAGGGTCGCGGTGATCTGGTGCCACTGGCCGTCGTTGTAACCCGGGTTCGAGTTCAGCGTCCGCACACCGTTCGGGTACACCCCGAAGAAGATCCGACCCGCGTTGTCCATGTAGACGTGCCGGTCGTAGCTTCCGGAATTACCGGTCTGGTTCGAGCCGAACCCGATGATCTTCCCGCCGGACGTCGTGGTGGTGTTGATCCAGGCCTGCGCGGTGAACGTGTTGGGTCCGGTCTGTGCAGTCCGGGTTGCGGCCGAGGTGGAACCGTCGAAGCCGGTCGCGCTGTCGCCACTGATGGCTCCGGCGATACCGCGGGAAATGCCGGTACCCGCATCCGCGTCCGTGAAGCCTCCATTGTCGAAGAGCACGCTGCCCGACGACTCGTTCATCGGCCAGTAGGGCGCCGCGCCGTCGGCGAGGACCCGTTCGCTGTAAGGGGAGGTCGATGCGGACGACGCCGTGTAGGTGACCAGGTTGCCCTGGACGGTGTTGCCCGAGCTGTCCAGAGCGCTCAACCGGTACCGGTAGGTCGCGCCGGGCGTGAGGTTCTTGTCGATGAAGCCCATGGTCGGCCGGTTCCAGAACGTTGACTTGGCCTTGGTCTCGTAGACCAGGACATTGTCCCGGGTCACCCGGTAGGTCAGTTCGTTGTCATCCTTGTCCGAGTTGGCCTGCCAGGACACGCGCGCGCCGCCGGGCAACGCAATCACGCTGGGGGTGAAGTTCGAGCCGGAGTACTCGGGACCTTCCTTATTGGGCGCGATCGACCGGACCGCGAACCGCACGAGACCCTGCTGCGCGTCGCCGTTGACCGTCGGGAACTCGCCGCCGAGGACGACATAGTTGCTGTTGCCGCTCACCGACCAAGCGGCCTGGGTCTTACCGGTGTACGTCCCGGCCGCGAGGACGGGGAACCAGTTGATCACCGACGGGCTGGGGGCGCCGTACCAGTCGTAGTAGCCCCACTCGTCGTGGCTGTTCGTGCCGGTCGCGTTGGTGGTGAAGGCCAGCGCGCGCCTCATGTTGATGGCCCAGGGATCGGACTGCGGGAACCCGCCCACGGGCGTGCAGTAGTGAGCATGGCTGACGGTGTAGACCGCGCCGGCCACCGCCGCGGCGTCGTAGGTGTCGCCGTGGCAGTTGGTCATCCAGTTCAGGGTTCCGGTGACCGGGTCGGCGGAGAAGGTGCCCTCGAGATTGCCGCCCGCACCGAAGTGATATCCGGTGCCGTAGATCGCATTCCCATCGGTCGATAGCGACAGGATCGAGGACGTCGACCCCGCGTTTGCGACCGTATGACCGGCGGCGGACGGGTCCCAGGGCAGCTTGGTGCCGTCGACGAGGGACACCTTGCCCAGCCCGTAGCTGGACGCGCCGTTGATGTTCTGGAAAGCGCCACCGACTACCAGACCCCCATCGGTGGTGGGCACGATGGCATTAACGGTCGCATCGGCAGTCGGCGCCCATCCCAGCAGCGCGCCGTTGCTCGCACTGAATGCGGCGAGACGGTTCCTGGTCTGGCCGCCGACCGTTCCGAAGACACCGCCAATGTAGACATTGGTGTTGGTCGCATAGATGGAATTGACCGTCGAATTGATCGAGGGCGAGGCGAAGGTGGTGATCAGCGCGCCGGTGGCGGTGTTGAAGGCCGCCAAGCGGGACCGGGTCACGCCGTTGACGGTGGTGAAGCTGCCGCCGACGTACAACCGACTGCCATCGGGTGACAACGCCATAGCCTTGACCTGGCCGTTGAGGTTGGGGGCCCAGTTGGTCATGACACCGGTGTTGATGTTGTAAGACATCAGGTTGTTGCGGGGCGCGAGCTGCGTTCCGGGTGCGGCCCCGGCAGGTCGCGCGTTTGCGAACTGACCGCCCACGTAGACGGTGCTGCCCGAGACTCGCTGCACCCAGGCAACCCCGTCGATTTGCGCGGTTGGCAGCGCATCGGCGGTGACCGTGGTCGGTTCGATGGGGCCAGGATCTGCTGCTGCCTGCGGCGCCACGACCGTCGAGATGGTCACGCTCGTCGCAACCGTCGCCGCGATGGCCACGAGGGCTGCCAATCGCGACCTCATGGGGCTTGCCTTCATCACGCTGGTCCTCCGGGACGGCCCTGTCAGGAAGGGGAAAGAGGTGGAAGTCATGCGGTGCTACCGGTGAACACGACGACCGGCGAACCGGCCGAGTAAGAGACTGCGATGGTGGTCGGCTGGGTGAATCCCTGGGGAAGAGTGACGACGTACACGCCCGAGGACCCCTGTCCCGGTTCGAGGGAGCCGCTCATCGGCGAAGCCGGCGCGGCAGTCATGGGAATCGCCGGCATTCCGGCACTGTCGGTGACGTCGACGATGACCGCCCCCAGATCGATGGGGGCGTCGGACGAATTGGTGATTGTCACCGACATCGCAATCCCAGGGCCGGCGATCTCACCAGGCAATTCGGCAGTCGTGGTGATCTTGTCGACTTTGTCGACCTTCACACCGATACCCCCTCCGAAGTCGCCGGCTTGGTCGATTGCGACCGGAGCCTGGGAAGTGACTTCGACCGCCGCCACGGTCTGGTCGACGTTCCCGCCGCCGGGGGCGGGCACCGGCGTGGTCACGGCGGGTGGGAGGGAGACGGTCGGGGACGGCTCGGGAGTGCCGCCTGCGTAGCTGGCATCGGCGTCCGCATTGTCCGTGCCGGCCGGCGCTACATTTTGCGCGGCGCTGCTGCTGTCAGCTGGGCCTCCGACCACCGACGAGGACTCTCTGGACGTTTCCGACGACGACGTGCATGCTGAGGCGAAGAGGAGGACGGCAGTCAGGAGGGCCACCCCCCCTGCAGTCGCGCCGCGATTTCGACACCGCGTCCCGTTTCCCACATTCATCCGCACTCTTCCCCCCGGTCATCCCGAAACAACCACGACAGCCGACGCCCGGCAGCGTGCGCTGCCATGCGCCGAGCACCTGGACTCTGGCTGGCCCGCCACCGCGCAGACGCCGCCCGGCCGACTGGACGAACCCGCCCCATGCCCCTCCGGCACCCGTTCCACGTCAGCCAGACGGCCTAATCTAACCCAAGGTCACCGTGGGTGTCGACCGCGCGGTGCTCCGATGCCAATATTCACCCATTCGTCGTATAGCCTAGGGCCGAGAGTGACGGTTTACTCACGCTCGGGAGCGGGTCTTGTGGGGCCGTACGTCCGCTCGGGCCTGGCCAACGCCCCGATTGCGGATGCTATTGGCCATTGGCTATCTTCGAGACGTGACCGGCCTCGAACCGTGGACGGGTCGTCAAGCCGGGGGGAACGATGTCTGCAGTCCATGGTGAAGCGGGTCCCGAGTGCTCCCGTCCAGCTCCGGACCGCCGTGAGGCCGGGCCGACCCTCGTTGGGTTCGAGCCTCGATCCGCCGATCATGGTTCGGACCGGCCACCGCAGCGGACGTCTGGTCGCCGGAGGTAATGGCCAATGCAAACACGTCGGCCTACGGCCACCCGGCCGACCGTACGGATCTTGGGCACGCACGGTGTCCCCGCCAACTACGGCGGGTTCGAGACGGCGGCGGAGAACGTCGCGATCTTCCTGCGCGACCATGGCTGGCGAGTCGTCGTCTACTGCCAGGAGCGCGGCCGCGGACCTCTTCGCACCGACACCTGGAACGGCATCGAACGCGTCCTCATCCCCATCGATCGAGAGGGATGGCTGGCTACCTCGGAATTCGATGCCAGGTCGATCCGGCACGCGATCCGGCATCGCGACGTCTGCCTTACCTTCGGCTACAACACCGCCGTCTTCAATATCGTGCAGCGGGTACTGCGGATCCCGAACGTCATCAATATGGACGGGATCGAGTGGTCCAGAGCACGGTGGGGCAAACTTCGCCAGGCGATCTTGTGGACCAACGAAAAGATCGCCGGCGTGGTTGGCGACCACCTGATTGCCGACCACCCGACGATCGAGACGTATCTTGCCAAACGCGTAAATAGACGGAAGCTGTCGACGATCACCTACGGGGCGCATCCCATCACCCAGGCGCCGGACGAGCCGGTCCTTGCCCTTGGCCTCGCGCCCGGGAAGTACCTGACGCTGATCTGCCGACCCATCCCCGAAAATTCCATCCTCGAGTTGGTACAGGGGTTCTCGGCCGAGCGCCGTGGTTACGAACTGGCTATCCTCGGCACTTACACACCCGAAACCGATCCTTACCACCGAGCAGTTGTGGATGCCGCGGGCCCCGAGGTTCGCTTCCTCGGTTCCGTGTATGACCCGGAACAGGTCGCCTCGCTCCGCTTCCATTCCGCGGGTTATCTGCACGGGCACACGGTGGGCGGCACCAATCCCTCATTGGTTGAGGCGATGGCCGCCGGAAATGCGATCGTCGCGCACGACAACGAATACAACCGGTGGGTCGCCGACGGTGGCGCACTCTACTTCCGGTCCGCGGCCGACGCGGCCGACCGGATCGGGGACCTGCTGACGAACCCAACCGTGCGATGGCGGCTGGGAGAGGCGAGTCGGGCCCGGCACCGGTCGGAGTTCACCTGGGAGCGAGTCGCCGGGCAGTACATGGAACTCCTCGGACGATTCCAACCGGCGGGGACAACAACACCGGACATGGTGAGCAACGGGCCTGCAGAGGAGAACGCACCTTGATCAGAGTCGGAATCGTGGGCCTGGGAAAGATGGGGCTTTCGCACGTCTCGATGATCCGCGCTCACCCTCGGGTCAGTGTCGATGCCATCGTCGATTCAACCGGTTACGTGCTCGATGTGCTCGGCAAATACACCGGTCTGCGGACCTTCACCGACTACCGTCGAATGCTGGACGAGGTGGATCTGGACGCGGTGATCATCGCGACCCCGACCCGGTTGCACGCCGACATGGTGCGTCAGGCGCTCGAGCGGAACATCAACGTGTTCTGCGAGAAGCCGCTCTGTCTCGATCCGACCGACTCGGTCGTGCTGGCGGACCTGGCCAAGGATCGGGGCTTGGTCACCCAGGTCGGATATCACAACCGCTTCGTCGGCGCGTTCCGCGAAGTGAAGGCGCTCTTGGAGGCCGAGGCCATCGGCCGAGTGACCCATGTGCTTGCTGAGGCCTACGGTCCAGTGGTCCTTCGCTCGAAGGGATCGACCTGGCGCAGCCAGAAGTCAGAGGGAGGCGGTTGCCTCTACGACTACGCAGCTCACCCCATTGATCTGGTTACCTGGTATCTCGGCGAGCCGACCGGGGTCGGCGGAACCGTTCTGGGCAAAGTGTTCTCGCAGGAGACCGACGATGAGGTTTTCAGCACTCTGTACTTCCCCGACGGCGCATCCGGCCAGGTTTCCGTGAACTGGTCCGACGAGTCCTACCGGAAGATGACCACGAAGGTGACCCTTTGGGGTGAGCTGGGCCGTATCCATGCTGACCGCCAGGAATGCCAGGTCTATCTGCGGGACGGCACTCCGCCCATTGATGGTTACCGTCCGGGTTGGAACGTGAAATACACCACCGAGCTGACCGACCCCGTCTGGTTCTACCTGCGCGGCGAGGAATACAGCGCGCAGCTCGACTATTTCGTCGACGCTGTTGAATCCCGGACGATTGACGGCACCAACAACTTCCGCAGCGCCGCGCTCACCGATCGCGTGCTCGAACTGCTGGTCAGGGATGCGGGCGCCGGGCCGCGTACCCGCATGGACACCGCGGCCGCGCCGGCCGCGCCTGCGGACGGTCCCGGACCAAGGCGACGCCGCACCGATGCGGTCGCCGAGAAGGCGGCGCACGTCGGACGGTCCGTCGTAGCCAAGGGCGAGCGTGTGTTGCAGCAGCTGAGAAAACGATTCAAGTAGATCCCACCTGGCCGGTGTCTGATCCCTGGGGAGCTCAACCGTGGACCCGCTACTTTTCGGCGACAACCAGTTTTTCGGCGTCAACCACATGTCCGAGGAGAAGGCCCGGGCGCAACAGATCAAGTTCCAGGACCTGGAATCCGTGATCAGCGTCCTGGATGCCGCCTACGACGAGGGCGTCACCACCTTCATGTGCACCACCCACTCGCGTGTCTCGGAGATCTGCGATCACGTCCGGCGTAATCCCGAGCGTTACGCCGATTTCAAGTTCTTCCCCTGCATGCCGTACGCCCACAAGTACGCCGATGCCGTGACCGAGGACGGGATGTTGGGAGCGGTGCGGCGATTTCTTCCTGAGGAGGGCTTCGTCAACGCGGCCCTGCGTGGTGGTCGATCGCTGGCCAAGAAGGACATCGAAGGCATCACAACTCTGCTGGTCGATGCCGAGATGGCGATGTTCCGAGGTCTGAGCACACCCGTCGTTTGGCTGCAGAACGTGGTCGTCGACCTTCTGCTCGGGCTCCGGTTCAACGAGGCATTCAAGATCTTCGCCGATCACGTCCGGGCCAAGTACGGCGCCGAGCCCGGCTTCATCACCATGAACCTGCCACGGTTGCTGGACACGCTGGACGAACTGGGACTGGAAAACCCGATCGTGTGCTCCAACATCAACAAGATTGGCTTTCGGATGTCCGGAGGGATCGAGAGCTACCAGCGGGCACTCGCCGGACGGCCGTTCCGTGCGGTCGCGATGTCCGTCTTCGCCTCGGGCGCCATTCCCCCCCGAGAAGCGCTGGACTGGATCTTCGACCAGCCGAACATCGAGTCGATTGTCTTCGGGGCGTCGTCCCGGGCGAACATCCACAGCACGGGGATGCTGGTCGAAGAGTTCGCACGGGGCCGATCAGCCCGATCGACGGCGCCGTGACGCCTGGCCGCGACGCCTGCCCTCCCCACTCGGGTCGCTCAGCAGTTCGGCTATCCGCTGGCCGTAGTGACCGGGCGCGAAGTGTTCCACTGATTGCTCTCGGGCGCGGCGAGCCAGATCGGACGCGAGGTCCGGCTCGTCAAGCAGGCGACCCACGGCTGCAGCCATCGACTCGGGATTGCCGGGCTCGACGAGGAGTCCGGTGACACCATCCTCGACCGTCTCCAGATGCCCCATCGCGGCAGCCGCGACGACCGGTCGTCCGGCCAGTTGGGCTTCGACCACGACATTGCCGAACGGTTCGCGGAGCGAGGGCGCCAAGACCACCTCGCAGCGGTCAAGGACCGACCAGACCGGCCGTACATAACCGGAGAAATGGACGGCCCCCCGGATGTCGGGCTTATCCGATCGGGCCTTCAATTCCTCGACGTACCATTCGTACCCGGCGAACGCAGTTCCGCAGACCTCGAGCACCACGTCCCTGCCGGCAGCTCGGAGCCGGGCCAAGGTCTCGAGCGCAACGTCGGTGCCCTTGCGCGGGGACAGCCGGCCAATGATGGCGAGACGACGGGGACCGTTCGTCGTCGGCGGGCTGGGCGGGACGTCCGGACCCGGCACCCCGTTGTAGATGATGACCGCACGGCGCCCGAGCATCGGTATGACGTCGGTGAGTGCCTTCATGGACGCCTGGCTGATGACGATCAGCCTCGACGCCATGACGAGTGGGGCGTTCAGAGCGAAGCGGACGAGTCGCCGGTCCTGCGCCTCGGCCTCGTGCACATGGCATACCACGGGCCGGCGCATCAGCCGGCCGGCGAGGACCCAGAGCGGAATCGTGACGGTGTTGACATAGATGACCGTCGGATCGACCGCCCGGATCGCACGACAAACACGAGGTAGCGCTGTGACCGTGTCCACGGCCAACCTGAGAAAACCGCGAAGTGATGTGTTCTCTCGCCGGACCACCGGATAGTCCACGCGTTGGACCTCGGCCCCCCGTTCGGTCAACAGTGGCACCAACGGGCCGTCATCGGGCGTCGTCACGATGACTTTCCATCCGCGTTCGACCATCGCAGTGACGCTCTCGAGCATCTGCAGGTCCGAGCCGTAAACATCGGATGACGGGTTGGCGATCACCAGGGTCCGCGGTTCCGGCGGCGTGCCCGTCGGGTCGGCTCCCGTCATCCGCGAACCCCCGATGCCCTCAGCTCACGCCACCAACGGAGCAGGGCCCCGGCGAGGACGAGCAGGTTGAGACAGAACATGGCGGTGTAGACCGGAAGGAACACCTGGGTCCAGCCAATGGTCAGGAACGTCAAACAGAGGACGCCGTAGTCTGTCGGTGCCGCCACCAGAGTCTGCAGCAGTCCGCTCCCCGACGAACCGGAGCCGCTCCGATGACCCTCGCGCCCGAGCCCCTGTCTCAACTTTTCCATGAGGATGAAGGTGAAGAAGAAGACAGACGCGACCGCCTGGTAGCCAAGCGGCACCAGGAGGAACCCCGAACGGATTCCCGAGTGCTGGTAGAGCGAGAAGAGAACGACCGAATGCAGCAGACAGATCTTGGTCGCGTCGACGACATGGTCCAACCACTCCCCGGCAGGGCTCCCGCCGCCGTAGAGGCGCGCCAACTGACCGTCGGCCGCATCGCAGGCGTAACCGAGCACCAGAAAAAGGCATACGAGCGGACCGAGCCACCACACAGGACGGATTGTGGCGATCAAGACGACGCCGATCAGGGTGAAGAATGCGCTCGTTGCCGTCATTTGGTTCGGTGTCACATTCCGCATGAATCCGGCGGCCGCAATGTATCGACCCAACCTCCGGTTGACCCACCGAGAATAGGGTGGAGCGCCGCGCCCGGGCTTTTGCGCCACCTGCAGCCTGTTCACGGTCGCGCGGAACCGACCGGCCTGATCGCGCCCCACGTCGGCACTCCCCATCACCTGTTCTCGGCCCCTCACCTGGCTCGTGCCTTTACCGGCGAAGACAACTCCGCCCGCAGTATTGTAGGCGACGGCCGGCGGCCTCGGGGCGAAGGCGGACGTTGCTCCACGCGAGTGCGGCGGCCCTGCCCGGAAGCCATGCCGGCCGCCCCGAAGACACCGACATTGTTCCCGAATGAGGGAGTCGCACGCGCCATGAGCTGTCACATCGACAGGTCTTGCCTCTTTGGTGGGCATGGTCGCCACGTTCGGTCGATAAATTGACCTCAAAGGGGCAGTCTCGCTTACTCGGTGTAGTATCGTCGGTAAACATTCGGCGACAGGGTGGGGTTCGCTCTTCGATGAATACACTCAAGCGCATTGCCAAATTCGGAGCAGTGGGTGGCATCGCGTTCATTGTCGATGTTGCCGTATTCAACCTGCTCTGCCACGTCGGAAGCGATCCGTTGCTCCAGGACGATCCCTTTTTGGCGAAGGCGATCAGCACACTCATCGCAATCTTCCTGACCTGGCTCGGCAACCGGCTATGGACGTTCCGGGGGCGGGGCCGGACCGAAAGGGCTCGTGAATTCGCCGTCTACTTCGTCCTTTCTCTTGTCGGCCTGGGGATTTCCTTACTGTGCCTGTGGGTCTCGCGATCGATCCTCGGTCTTGACTCGCCCTGGGCCGACAATGTCGCCGCCAATGTGATCGGCCTCGTCGCAGGCTCGGCCTTCAAATTCTGGTCGTACCAGTCCTTCGTCTTCACTGCGCGGGAGGGACGACGCCGTTTGGACGAGGATGTCAGCGCACAGCGGGCGGTTCAGCGCGATGCCCGCCCGGATGCGCCGCCATCCACGCTCGGCGCCACGTCCCACATCCGGCCGACCCGGCGACCGGCTGTGGTCAGCGAGGCTGCTCCCGAAGCCACCTCCTCCTAGCTATCGCTAGATTCTGCTTCCGGCGGGTGATAGCAACCGGGGCCTCGATCAGCGACGACGGCTACGTGTGCCAACGGCCCGACGGAGGAACGCGAAGAGAATTCGGACGTCGCCCCGCACCGTCCGACTGAACAGCATCATCAGGCCCAGGCAGGTCAACGCCGCTCCGGTCCCGATCAGGAGTTGCAGGACCGGAGCCACGGCGATCAAGGTGGCCGCCCAAGCGACGATTCCGGCCGGAGCGCTGACCAGGAGTACCGGTCGGGCCGCGCCGCGCATGAGGGCCCAGCCGTCGACTCCGGTCGAGCGACCGGCATGCCAGGTCGAGACGACCCAGAACATGAGATAACCGAGGCTGTGACCGGCCGCGACCCCGACAGGGCCCCACGGAAGACCGGCAAGCATCATGCCGATCATGATGGGCCGCGTGACCAGGATCATCCGGAGTTGAGCGCCGGTCTGTGCGCGAGCCAAATAGGTCCAGAAGGCGATCTGCTGGATCGAGCGGAAGATCCCGCCGAGGGCCAGAATGGCGAAGATCGGGGCAACCGGCAACCAATCCTGGCCGAACAGGACCAGGACGAGCGGTTCGGAAAGCCCGGCACAGACGGTGAAGACCGTGGCGGTCAAGTAGCAGGCGAGCAACTGCCCGCGCCTAAGGTAGTGGACGAAGCGCTCGTCGTCGTCCTGGACCCGCGACAGGACGGGAAGGGCTACCCCGGTCATCGGAGCGTTGATCTGATTCAAGGGGGCCATCAACAGCTGGTAGGCGCGGCTGTAGTAGCCCAGCGGCGTCGGGCCGAACACGATCCCCAGGGAAATGTTGTCGACGTTCTTCGTCAGGTAGGTCAGGGCCTGCGTGGCAAAGAGATTCCCGCCGAACCGCAGGAAGCGCCGAACGGAGACGTGCCGTTGGGGCCAACCAGGGATCCAGCGGGTCGAGGCCACGTTGACCATGAGCGCGACCAAGGCAGCAGTCAGCTGCTGCCCGACGATGGCCCACACCCCGGCGCCGTTGGCGGCCAGCACGATTGCGACCGCCAGGCCAAGCACCTGGGAGGCGACGTCGGAGAGCGCCAGGCTCGCGTAGCGCATCGACCGAGTCAGATCGGCCCTGAACTGCGTGTTCGTCCCGCTGATCAGGAACACCCAGGCGAGGGCGAGGGTGACCGGCGCCAACTCGGTCCTGCCGTCGTACATCAACACGATGAGTGGGGCCGCCGCCGAGACCAGAACGGTGCAGAGCAGACCGAATCCGACGTTGACCCAGAATAGATTGGTGCGTTCGCCGGCGCTCACAGTCTTCGCCTGAACGACGGCGGACGACAACCCGAACTCCCGTAGCAGGTCGGCGATCCCGATGACCGAGATGACCATGGCCGCCAAGCCGAAGTCCTCTGGTGACAGTAGGCGGGCCAGCACGACGAGCGAGCCGAACTGGACCAGGACTTTAACCGCCTGGGTCGCCAAGACAATGCCGGACCCGCGAGCGGCCCGGTCACCCAGGCTCGTGCGGGCATCGGTACCGGTCATCAGAATCTCATTCTCGCGGCCGGGCCGAGCCGGCCACCACACCGATAAGGGCGGCAATCGACGAGGCGCCCTGCACCCTGGTCACACGGTACAGACGAAAAGTTCTTCGCGCGGATTGGTCCCGTACTCCTCGTACTTGCTCGCTACGTCGACACGCTTCACCGTGAACCCGCCGGCGGCCAATCGATCGACGTAGTCCTGGCCATAGATGCGCACATGATCGAACTGGCCGAACACCTGCTCGCGAGCCTTTGGGTCCGTGACGCTGAAGTCCTCCAACGTGTCCTGAGTGTTGGCCGAGATCGGCACTTGGAGGATGGCAGTCCCTCCCGGGCGCAGCACCCGGGCGAGTTCGCGGATGGCCCGACTGTCGTCGGGGATGTGCTCCAATACGTGGCTGCAGAGGATGAGATCGAAACTGTCCGCCGCAAACGGGATGTTCGTAGCATCGATGTCGAGCACGTCATCGGGGTAGCTGTAGCCCTCGGCGTGGAGGTCACCCATGATGTACTCGGTGAATCCGACCTTGCGCAGGGCTCGAGCCAGCCGTGGTTCCGGCGCGATATGCAACACCCTGGTCGCCTCGGGGTGGTCCAGGAGGCGCAGATCATTCCTGAGGTACAGAAAGATCAGCCGCTCGCGGTCCGCGCTCCCGCATTGGAAGCAGCGTGAAGGGCGCACACCGCCACCGACGACGTCACGCTGCTTGAGCACGTCGAAGTCGTGCCCGTGAGGGCGCAACGCCCGGGCCTTGAAGCCGCAGAAGGGGCACTCGTACTTTGTCCCCTGGTAGGCCAACAGCTTGGCCCTGCGCTTGACGCTCGAGGGCACCATGCCCTTCAATCCACTCAACGGTGTCGTCCTTCCCCCGGCTCGCCGACGCAGGGCAAGTATGCCGGGCGCCGTTCGCCGGCGGCAACCACGGCGCCGCCACCCGCTGGGCTGCGGGTGGCGGTGATCCCGAGTTCATTTCACTGTGACAGTGTTGCTGGTCGGACTCCACAGCGTGTTGCCGAAGAAGTCTCGAATGCGCACCTGATAAGTGTGCGTGGATGCACTGCGAAGGCCCGAATCGGTGAAGGATCTCGTTGGGAGGGTCCAGAAGTTGGTGTTGATCTTGGTCGAATGGACCGGCGTCACCCTGTCCGCATCCCGGAAGACTTCGTACGTCAGGTTCTCGTTGTCGTAGTCCCACGCAGTTCCGAAGGTGACGGTCACGCTTCCGGTCGACGCAGATGTGGCCGTGGTCGCCGGAACCGCGCGCGGCGGATTCGTCGTGTAAGTCGGCCCGCGCTTATTCGGTGCCAGGGTTGAGACGGCCATCCGGACCAGCCCCTGCTGCGGGGTGCCGTTGACCCGGGGGAACTCACCGCCCAGGACCACGTAGCTGCCGTTTCCCACGACAGACCACGCGGCCTGCGACTGACCGGTGTGGGTGCCGGCGTCGAGTTGCGGGAACCATTGCAGGACGGCGGAGGCGGGCACTCCGTTGAAGTTCCACCCGTAGTTGTCCGGGCCGACGTTGGTCGTGGTCGCGGTCGTCGTCTGGGCGAGGGCCCGCTGCCAGCGTACGCGCGGGCTGGTATCAGGGAAGCTGCGGACCCAGCGGCAGTCGTGCGCATGGCCGACGCTGTACATCACCGGGCCGATCGGGGCGACGTCATAGGTATCCCCATGGCAGTCGTTGAGCACCGTGATGCTCCCGTCTCCGGGGGTGGCCGCGAAGGTTCCCTCGAAACTGGATCCTGAGCCGTAGGCATAGCCGGTTCCGTAGATCAAGGTGCCATCGGTCCGCAGGGACGTGATGGCACCGGTTGTCGTGGCATCCTTGATCGTCCGATTGGCCGCCCAGGGCAACACGTCACCAGCGGCGGTCGCGGATCCCGATGCTCGCAAAGATCCCATGCCGTACGCATACTGGCCGTTCAGAGTCGTGAAGGCGCCGCCGACGATCACTCGGCTCTGGTCCGGCGCGACTACCATCGACCACACCGACCCGTCGTCCGCCTTGGGGGCCCACGCCTGAAGCGCGCCGTTCGCCCCGACGGCCGCGAGGTTCTTCCGGCTCTGACCGCTGACCGCGCTGAAGCCACCTCCCAGATAGACGACGGAATTCGTCGCGCTCACCGCCCGCACGGAGCCGGAAGCATTCGGGGTGAACCCGGACTTCAACGTCCCGGAGGCGGTGTCGAAGGCAGCGATGTGACCACGGGCGGCCCCGTCGACACTGGTGAAGCTGCCGCCGACATAGATTGTTGTGCCGTCGGGTGATGCCGTGATCGACCGGCCCTGCGCGTTCAACGAGTGGTTGAAGGCGCTGACCCGATTGCCGGTACTGATGTCGAAGGCGAAGATGTTGTTGGCGGTCACCTCGCCGGATCCGCCGGCGGGAACTCCCGGTGGGCGGGCTTTGGTGAATTCACCGGTCACGTACACGGTGGTGCCGACGATGACCTGGCTCCAGACGACCCCGTTGATCTGCCACGTGGGCAGGGCGTCCGCACTCACGGTGATCGGCACGCCGGCCGCCGGTGCGGTATCCGCGATGGCGTCGGTGGCACTCGCCGATGCACCTACGGCGACCAGGAGCGCGACGGCCGAGCCGACCGCCAACCACCGGGGCTGGTGGTGCCATGCCCTCATCGCGAACCCCCGAAGATCGCCGGATCATGGGCCGCGTCCAGGTCGACCTGCAGGGTGGCGCCCGCCCTGTTCTTTGGCGGAATCGCGAAGGCGTACGTCGCCGAGACCGAGGCGCCTGGCGCGGCGGCCCCGAAAAAGTCGGCCGCCTCCGGACCCTCGTAGACCGGCGGCGCGACCAGAGCTGGGTATCCGTAGGTGGCCGTGACCACCACCTCATTCAGGTCGATCGGGGTGGTCGACCGGTTGACCACGGTCAGCGTGACAGCGACGTATGTGCGGCCGCCGTAAGACCCGGGCCCGTGGCCGGACTCGACCCTGTTCCGGATTTGATCGATCCGGACGACGACTCCGTCGGGATAGGACACGGAAGCAAGCAACTCCATCTTCCCGCGCGTGAGCGCCATCGACCTGACCGCGGGACCCGGATCCCGCCGAGTCACCGGTGCCGTGGCGGTTGCCGCATCGGGCGCGGCTGGAGGCTCATCCTGAGCGAAGACAACCGACCTCTCTACTGGCAGTACCCCTGCACCGACATCAGATGCGGAGTCCGTCACGGATGTCGGCACGGCACACCCGACGCAGACGGTCACCAGGACAAAGCACGACGTGATCACGCGTCCGCGCCGTTCCCGCGATGGCGACGCATCGGAATGCCGAGCACCGCCGCGGTGCCGCTCAACCGAACGAAACATCTGACCCCCTGCCATCAAGCCCGTCGGGTCATTCGGCCCATAATTGACAGTGTTCCACCTCCCAATCTGATCAAACAGAAATCTTTGCGTGAACAACTGGTCACACCCGGTGCCCGTCCCCCCGCGTCCATGCTCAGTGATCGAAGATGAGCAGGCACCGGCACGGACTGCTTGAATCAAACGGTTCGCGATTCATCTACCAGAGCTTTGGTCCCGGTGAGGGCAGAGTGCACCTGATGCGCGCCAGAACGTGCCTTTGTGTGGAAGCAGGGCGTTGCCATCACCCCCCGGAGCAGCGGTTTCACCGGCCGCCGATGTGCCATCACACCTCATTTCCTTCCGCCAACGCCGTCAACGGCTCAGCACCCATACAAATTACTTCAGCGCCCATCGGCTTGCCAACGATTCGCCGAAGTATCCGGATCTTCCGCCGCCGTCGTCGAAATCGAATCTGCCGGCGAAAATTCGAACCCCCCAGGCATGCCAACCGCGACTATTGGCCGCGACGGCCTGCTCTCACCATTCTCGGAGCTCGAACCAAGGAGCCGCGCATTGGACCGTCCGCGATCGATCATCGTTGGTGATATCGCATTCGCGAATTTGGTGCGCATACATCAATTGGGTGATACCGAATAGGGGTTCAGGGCTCGATATCGATTCTCGGCAGGACTTACGACTCGACGTCGTACTCCTATCAGCGCCTGTATCCTCGCATCCGAGCGCCAACCAAAGACCAGCGGTAGCGGTCCTGGGGGCAAGGACGTGAGCCGAGGGCCATCCTGCGCGCGCCCGTACCGGTCAGGCGTCCGCCAACCCGAACGCCCAGCGAACCGCCCCATTGCCAAGGACACCCCGGCCCCGAGCCCGGACATGCGCCCGACGTACGGATACGCGGCGAAAGCGCGTTCCGTCTGCTGGCCGACTTTCGGGCGTACCCGAAGAGTTCACGCCTGGTGAGGGCGCAGCATGCGACAGGCCCAGGCGGCGCGCCGACTTCCGAACCTCACCAGGCGTCCTGGACGATGGCGTACCGATCCTGACAAGAGACGGCCGACTTGTTGCTAACCCTGTCCCCTGCCCTCACTCATCGGCCACGGCGAGACCGCGTCGACGAGGACAGCCCGCGGCACCTAAGTGAACTCAGACATCTCAGGCGGTGCGAATGGGTGAATCTTGAACGGATCGTGGCGCAGTCTGGAAGTGGCCGATCTCGCAGTTGCGGCCTGTGCCCTCATTACCTGTTGACCCTCAGGCGGTCCTGGGTCCATGGGCGCAACCCAGTCACTGCTGTTCAGTAGCCTCCCGACGGTCTGAAATAGTTACATCGACCGGCCGAACACGGCATGATGTCCGCAGTCAGGCATGTGGGGATCGTAACCGTAGGCCAACATTGCATCCCCCGACCGGGTCAGCGCCATGTTCGCGCTTGCCCCAATTGCGTGGGATTCACTTGGCCGGCTTCAGTCTAAGGTTGCAGCATGAGACTGGTTGGAATTGCCGTGACGCTGCTGGTCGCGTCCGTCACCCTGTCAACTTCGTTCTTCGCGCCCCCTGTGCCAGCATCGACTAAGGCGACCACTGGAGCAGCGGACGGCCGGCAGTTCACTATTGCGATCATCCCCGATACCCAGAACGAAGTGACCCGAGAGTCGGACGATCGGTTTTCCGATAGAACCAGCTGGCTGCGGGACAACCGGTCGAGCCTGAATCTGAAATATGTCCTTCACACGGGCGACATGATGAACTGGGACACGCCGGATCACGCCCAGTACGCCAAGGGCAGCGCGGCCATGGCCGTGCTCGACGACGCCTCCATCCCGTGGGCGGGAGCGATCGGCAACCACGACACCGGCGCCACCTGCACCGGCGGCTCGGCCTGCCCGGGCAAGTCCGCCCGGGTCACCGTCCGGGACACCTGGACCTACAACGCGTACTTCCCGGTCTCCCGCTTCCCGGGGATCGAGGGTCTGTTCGAGCCGGGCAAGGTCGACAACGCCTGGTCCACCTTCTCGGCCGGCGGGGCCGACTGGCTGGTGCTGACCCTGGAACTGTGGCCGCGCCCGCAGGTGGTCGACTGGGCCGCCCAGGTCGTCAAGGACCACCCCGACGACAACGTCATCGTCGTCACGCACTCGTACCTCAACCAGGACGCGATCATCGACGGCAGCAACGGCGGCTACGGCGCCACCAGCCCCCAGTACCTGTACAGCAAGGTCGTGGCGCCGAATCCGAACGTCAAGCTGGTCTTCTCCGGCCACGTCGGCATCGCCGGCAGCCGGGTGGACACCCGCGCCGACTCGACCCGGGTGGCCTCGTTCCTCGGCACGTTCCATTCCAACACGACGAACCCGACGCAGCTGATCACCATCGATCCGGCCGCCGACACCGTCAGCACCCGCTTCTACGCCCCCGCGAACGGGCAGACCTGGCCGCAGTACGAGACCACCGTCACGGACATGCAGTGGATCCGCCCGGGGGTGCCCCGACCGCGCACCGTCGGCATCCGCGCCATTGCCAACGACCAGATCGTCACGGCCGAACTGGCCGGCGCCTACCCACTGATCGCCAACCGGCCGGCCATCGGGCCGTGGGAGACGTTCACCCTGCGCCGGCTGGACGGCGGCAACGACGTCGCGCTGTTCTCCGCCGCGAACCAGCAGTTCGTCTGCGCCGACGGGTCCGGCTCGCTCCCGCTCATCGCCAACCGTCCCTCCGTCGGGCCGTGGGAGACCTTCGACCTGATCGACAACGGTGACGGGACGGTCAGTTTCCGCTCGCACGCGAACGGGCTGTTCGTGACCGCGGAGTCGGCCGGTCGCGATCCGCTGGTCGCCAACCGGACCGCCGTCGGCCCGTGGGAGAAGTTCGTCCTGTCCTGAGCGGACCGGCGCCGGTGGGTTGACGCGAGGTCTCAGCCGCCGGTCGCCGGCGGGGCGACGTCGGCGATCAGCGCGTCGGTGAACGCGGCCGTGGCCGCGGTGGACCGGCGCCCGGCCCCGGACGGGTCGACCTCGGACGGCAGGGAGTACTCCTCGACCGCCCCGCGGCCGCCCCTGACGGACAGGGCCAGTTCGGCCAGTTCGTCGACCGACACGTTGGCGGTGGTCGCGTGCGCGACGACCGCCTGCAGCGTGTTGTTCAACGCCACGGGGTCGGTCAGGGACTCCCGGCTGGTCAGCTGCGCGAGCATGGCCGCCACCAACGCGCGCTGCCGGGCCAGGGCATCGGGCCCGCCGGCCGGGCCGCCGGCGTCGAGCACGGCGTCGACCAGCGCCAGGGCCTCGTCGCCGCCGATCGTGCGGGCCGTGCCCCCGGCGGCGACCGGCCGGCCGTCGGCCGCGACCGCGACCGACTCCGGCACGTCGATCCCGCCCATCGCGTCGACGATGTCCTTGAAGCCGGTGCGGTCGATCATGACGAGACGGTCGACGCGCAACCCGGTCGCGGCCTGGACGGCGCGCACGGTGCAGGGCGGGCCGCCGACCGCGTACGCATCACCGATGCGCCACTGGGCGCTGCCACCGCCGGCGGCGTCCGGCCCGCTGGTGCGGGTGGCCGGATCCCAGGTCTGGCACTGCGGCGCCGCGACGAGCAGGTCGTCCGGGATCGACACCAGGTCGATCCGGCTGCGGTCCGCCGACGCGTGGGCCAGCAGCAGGATGCCGGTCTGCTCGGTGCCCGTCCCCGCGCCCTCCGCGCCGGCCGGGCGCGGGGTCACCCCGGCGATCAGGATGTTCTCGGCGGTGCCGGCCGGCGTGGCGGCGTCGGCGGGAGCCTGCGGGGTCCGGATGTTGGGGTCGTCGGGCGCGAGTGCCGCGATCGCGCGCTCCTCCAGCTGGCGGCTGACCCCGTTCCAGACCCACCAGCCGGCCCCGATCGCGGCCAGCACCAGGACCGTGGCGCCCGCGATCAGCAACCGCCCGACGGCGAAGGTGCGCTCGCGGACCCGGGAGTGGCGTCCGTACGGCTGGTGCCGCACCCTGACGGTTCTGGGCCGGCGGACGGGCAGGTCGGATTTGACCATGGTGTTGACCCCACGTGATCAGGCCGACCCCGCCCATCACCCCGTGGAGGGATTCGACACGGCCGAGCGTAGCAGCGATCGCCGGATCGGCGGTTCCGATCACCCAACGCGGTCGCTGTGCGCCCGATCGCGCGACACCCGTCAGGTCCGCGCGGCCACCGGCGCCGGCGCGATGTCCTCCAGCACCCGGGCCAGGTAGCCCAGCAGGTCCCGGTCGCGCACGGCCGCGGCGCCCATCCGGCCGCCCTCGGTGGGTGGCTTGAGCGTGAGCACCGAGGTCGCGGCCCGGTAGCGCGAGCCCGGGTACAGCCGGGCGATGCGCAGCTGGCCGGACTCGGGCAGGGTCACCGGAGCCAGCCGCAGGCCCTGCGGCCCGGAGGTGACCTCGGTGACGCCGGCGATCCGGCACCGCTGGCGGAACTCGGCCACCGCCAGCAGGTTCTCCACCGGCTCGGGGATCGGCCCGTACCGGTCGGTGAGCTCGTCGCGGACGGCGGCCACGTCGGCCGCCGACGTCACCCCGGCAATCCGCCGGTACGCGTCCAGCCGCAGCCGCTCGGCCGGGATGTAGTCGTGCGGGACGTTGGCATCGATCGGCAGGTCGACGCGCACCTCGGCCGGTTCCTCCGGCGCCTCCTCGCCCCCGGCGCTCGCGGCGGCCTTCTTGAACGCGGTCACCGCCTCGCCGACCAGCCGGACGTAGAGGTCGAACCCGACCCCGGCGATGTGACCGCTCTGCTCGGCGCCCAGGATCGATCCGGCGCCGCGGATCTCGAGGTCCTTCATCGCCACCGCCATGCCGGCGCCGAGATCCGAGTTCTGCGCGATGGTCGCCAGCCGGTCGTGCGCGGTCTCGGTCAACGGCTTCTCGGAGGGGTACAGGAAGTACGCGTAACCCCGCTCGCGACCGCGGCCGACCCGGCCCCGCAGCTGGTGCATCTGCGAGAGCCCGAGCACCTCGGCGTGGTCGACGATGAGGGTGTTGGCGTTGGAGATGTCCAGGCCGGTCTCGACGATGGTCGTGCACAGCAGCAGGTCCCATTCGCGGGCCCAGAACCCGTCGATGATCTTCTCCAGCCGGTCCTCGTTCATCTGCCCGTGCGCGACCGCGATGCGCGCCTCGGGCACCGCCTCGCGCAGCCGGCGGGCGACCGAGTCGATGTCGGCGACCCGGTTGTGCACGTAGAAGACCTGGCCCTCGCGCAGCAGCTCGCGCCGGATCGCCGCCGCGACCAGCTTCTCGTCGTAGGCGCCGACGTAGGTCAGGATCGGGTGCCGTTCCTCGGGCGGCGTCGCGATGGTGGACATCTCCCGGATCCCGGCCAGGCTCATCTCCAGGGTCCGCGGGATCGGGGTGGCCGACATCGTCAGCATGTCCACGTGCGCCCGCAGCGCGGTGATGTGCTCCTTGTGCTCGACGCCGAACCGCTGCTCCTCGTCCACCACGACCAGGCCGAGGTCCTTGTACCGGATCGAGGGCTGCAGCAGCCGGTGGGTGCCGATGACGATGTCCACGCTGCCGTCGGCCAGCCCCTTGATCGTCTCCTTGGACTGGCCCTCGTCGGTGAACCGGGACAGCCCGCGCACCGTCACCGGGAACGCGGCCATCCGTTCGGAGAACGTCGACAGGTGCTGCTGCGCCAGCAGGGTGGTCGGCACCAGGACGACGACCTGCTTGCCGTCCTGCACCGCCTTGAACGCGGCGCGGACGGCGATCTCGGTCTTGCCGTAACCGACGTCGCCGGAGATCACCCGGTCCATCGGCACCGGGCGCTCCATGTCCGCCTTGACCTCGTCGATCGCGGCCAGCTGGGCGTGCGTCTCGGTGTACGGGCACGCGTCCTCGAGCTCGCGCTGCCAGGGGGTGTCGGGGCCGAACGCGTGGCCGGGGGCCGAGGCCCGCGCGGCGTAGAGCTGCACCAGCTTGGCCGCGATCTGCCGGACCGCCTTGCGCGCCCGCCCCTTGGTCTTGGCCCAGTCGGCGCCGCCGAGCTTGTTCAGCGTGGGCACCTCGCCGCCGACGTAGCGGGAGAGCTGGTCCAGCGCGTCGGTGGGCACGAAGAGCCGGTCGCCGGGCTGGTTGCGCTTGCTCGGGGCGTACTCGACGACCAGGTACTCGCGGGTCGCCCCGCCCGAGGTGCGCTGCACCATGTCGACGTACTTGCCGATGCCGTGCTGGGAGTGCACGACGTAGTCGCCCGGCTTGAGCGCCAGGGGGTCGACGGCGTTGCGGCGGCGGGCCGGCAGCCGCGCCGCGGCCGCCTCGGGGTTGACGCCGGCGGAGCCGGTCAGGTCGGCCTCGGTCAGCACGGCCAGGCCCGATCCACGGAGCACGAAGCCGTGCTCGAGCCGGCCGCAGGTCACGGTGACGACGTCGGTGCGCGGCGCATCGGACAGGTGCTCGGCGACGACGACCCCCAGATCGGCCTCGGCCAACCGCTCCCCCGCCCGGGCCGCGGTGCCGGCGCCGGCGACGACCAGCACGGTGGAGCCGCCGGCCGCCTGCCGTTCCCGGGCGCCGGCGATCGCGGTGGCCAGCTCGCCCCGGTAGGCCGGGGCGGCGACCACACCCGGCTTGCCGTCGCCGGCCCCGCTCTCGCCCTCGTCCGGGCCGGCAGCGAACGGCGCGATCCGCCAGATCGGCAGCTCGGCGTCGCGGACCACGTCGAGCACGTCGCCCAGGGACCGGTAGGCCGACGAACCGAGGTCGATCGGCGCCCGACCGCCGGTGGCCGCGGCCCTCCAGGACGCGGCCAGGAATTCCTCGCCGGTGCGGACCAGATCGGCGGCCCGGGTGCGGATGCGCTCCGGGTCGGCCAGCACCACGTGGGTGCCGGCGCGGAGCAGGTTCGGCAGCAGCTCGAGTTCGTCACCCACCAGGACGGGGATGAGCGACTCCATGCCCTCGACCGTGATGCCGTTGGCCAGGTTGTCCAGCATCTGGGCCAGCGTCGGGTCGCCGGTCTGCTGCGCCGACAGCTGCTTGGCCCGCTCCCGCACGTCCGCGGTGAGGAGGATCTCCCGGCAGGGCGGCGCGACGAGCTCGCCGACCGCGCCGAGCGAGCGCTGGTCGGTGACCCCGAACGCGCGCAGGTCCGACACCTCGTCACCCCAGAACTCGACCCGCACCGGGTGGTCGGCGGTCGGCGGGAAGATGTCCAGAATGCCGCCGCGGACGGCGATCTCGCCCCGCTTCTCGACCATGTCGACGCGGCCGTAGGCCAGCGCGATCAACCGTTCGACCAGGTCGGTCAGGTCCTCGGACTGCCCGACGCGCAGGGTGATCGGCGCCATCTCGCCCAGGTGCGGCGCCATCGGCTGGATCAGCGACCGGATCGTCGCCACGACCACCGCCGGGTAGCCGGCCGGGTGCTCCTCCGGGTGGGCCAGCCGGCGCAGGGTGGCCAGCCGGCGGCCGACGGTGTCCGCCCGCGGCGAGAGCCGTTCGTGCGGCAGCGTCTCCCAGGACGGGAACAGCGCCACGCGCTCGTCGCCGAGCAGGTCGCCGATCGCGGCCACCGCGGCCTCGGCCTCCCGCCCGGTCGCGGTGACCAGCAGCACCGGAACACCGTCCGCCGGATACCCGGCGGCCAGGGCCGACACCACGAACGGGCGGACCGCCGGCGGTGCGGTGAGCCGGTGGGTGACGGCTCCGGTGGCCTGTTTTACGGCGACGAAGAACGGATCGGCCGCCACCGCCGACAACAATCCCCGCAACGATCCGGATCCCACTGCAGCACTCCTCACCGGTGCGGCCGGTCGATGATGCGCCGGCCACGCCAAAAGCCCCTCGCCGAGGCGACGAGGGGTTCGTCGGCCGAGGGTACTGCAGCGGTGCGTCCGGCTCGATCGCGATGAATTCGTCGCACCCGACCCCCGGCGGCGCCCGCTTATCACGGTAATGTTGGTGCTGGATGTACATCACCACCATCGGAGGCGGCGTGTCCGTGACCCAGATCGACATCGACGACGACGCCCTCACCGAGGTGCTGCGCCGGTCGGGCCTGAAGACGAAGAAGGAGGCGGTCAACGAAGCCCTGCGCGACTACGCAGCCAAGCTGCGGCGGGCGGCCGAGTTCGACGGGTACATCCAACGGGCCCAGGACTGGGACTACGAGGGCTGGAAGGAATTGCGAGGCCGCGACAAATCGGGCCGGTCCTGACGTGTACCTCGTCGATTCGTCGGCATTGTGGCGCATTCAGCGCGACGCCGGGATCCGCGAACGGTGGCGACCGGCCATCGAGGCCGGCGAGGTGGGTTCGTGCGCCCCGCAACGCATCGAACTGCTCCGATCGGCCCGGGGCGTCACCGAGTTCGAGCAGATGAGCCGCGACCTCGCGACGCACTACCCCGACATTCCGGTCCCGAAGAGCATCTGGCGCTGGACGAATGCCGCGCAGCACGCGCTGGCGCGGGCGGGCGCGATCCGCGCGCTGTCGCTGGTCGATCTCCTGATCTGCGGCATCGCCGCCCAGCACGGATTGGTGGTGCTGCACGACGATCGCGACTTCCAGACGGCCGCCGACCACCTCACCGACGTTCGCCAACGCCGCGTCTGACGGTGGTCCCGGCGGTCCGGCCCACGGCCGTCCGACCCGACCGGCACCCGGCCCGTGAGAGACTGACCCCCTGCGATCCGCCGTGGTGTAACGGCAGCACCTTGGATTTTGGTTCCAATGGTCCAGGTTCGAATCCTGGCGGCGGAGCGCCCGCGTGTTCCAGGCCGCGCACCGTCGCGCGGCACCGGTCAGGCGCTCGCCCCGCCCGGACTACCATCGGGGCCGTACCCTCGCCGCTGCGGTGGTACGCCGTCGGAGGCGCCGCCGACCGGGCCGCCGAAGTCCGCGACGCCGTTCGCAGGAGGGATGAGCCGTGCCCCCGAGGCCAGCCGACCCCATCGCCGATCCGTCCCCGCCCGCCGGCCCGGGCATCGCGGCCGTCATCGTGCTGGCCGCCGGCCAGGGC
>NZ_JBMDXT010000095.1:0-3114 GCF_048594475.1 Nakamurella sp.
GGTGGTCGAATCCGCGGCGATGCCGGGGACGTCGCGGTAGCCCTCGTACTGGCCCAGCACGACCTCGGCGGGGTCCATCGGCCGGAAACAGCCGATGACCTCCTCCCGGGCCGACTGCAGGTCGTCGGCGTCCATGCTGGCCGGGCGCTCCATGGCCACCTCGGCGGCGACCTGGAACAGGTGGGTGATGACCATGTCGAGCATGGCGCCGGTCGCGTCGTAGAAGCCGGCCCGGTCGTCGATGTCCAGCGTCTCGGGTGCGTCGATCTGCACCGACTCGATGTGCCGGGCGTCCCACGCGTCGGCGAAGAGGCTGTTGGCGAAGCGCAGCACGTGCAGGTCCTGGGTGGCCTCCTTGCCCAGGAAGTGGTCGATGCGGTAGACCTGCGACTCCTTCAGCACCTCGTGGACGGCCGCGTTCAGCGTGCGGAAGTCCTCGGGCGAGCTGCCGAACGGCTTCTCGTAGACCGCGCGGCATCCCGCGGCCAGCCCGTGCGCGCCGATGGCCGCGGTGAACCCCTGGAACGCGACCGGCGGGACCGCGAAATAGTTGATCAGCTGCGCGTTCTCGCCCAGGTCCTGACGGGCCTTGGCCACGGCGTCCACCAGCTCGCCGGGGTCGTCGACGGTGAAGCCGCCCCCGGCGAACCGCACCCGGGCGCTGAACCGGGCCCACTCGTCGGGGTCGGGGGCGGTCGCGAACTCGGTCAGGGCGTCGTGGATGTGCTGGGCGAACTGCTCGTCGGTCCGCTGGCCGCGGCCGGTCCCGATCAGCAGGTACTCCTCGGGCATGAGCTTCTGCTCGGCCAGCGTGTAGAACGCCGGCAGCACCATTCTCTTGGCCAGATCACCGGTGGCCCCGAAGAGCACGATGATCACCGGGGTGTCGGGACGGGTCAGCGCAGACATGGCGACGACGCTACCGCTGCGACGATTCCCTCGTGATCCGGCCGGCGGGGCGTCACCCGTCCGGGGTGATCAGGCCGGACCGCCCGGGTTCGCTGATCGACCCGGGGCTCGGGCCGGACGAATCCGGCGCGGGCCGCGGGTTCGATCAGCGAACCGTGAGGACGGCGTCAGGCGGCGCTCAGGACTTGCCGCCGGACAGGCCGGACGAGATCAGGTTCAGCACGGTGGAATCCTGCAGCGTGGTCGCGTCGCCGACCGCACGGTTCTCGGCGATGTCCCGCAGCAGCCGTCGCATGATCTTGCCGGACCGGGTCTTGGGCAGCTCCGGCACGACCAGGATCCGCTTGGGCTTGGCGATCGGCCCGATCTCCTTGGCCACGTGCTTCTTCAGCGTCTCGATCAGCGCATCGGTGTCGGCGCTGTCGGTGGCCCCGCGCAGGATGACGAAGGCGACGATGCCCTGGCCGGTCATCTCGTCGGCCGCCCCGACGACGGCGGCCTCGGCCACCGACTCGTGCGAGACCAGCGCCGACTCGACCTCGGTGGTCGAGATGCGGTGGCCGGACACGTTCATCACATCGTCGACGCGACCGAGCAGCCACAGGGCGCCGTCGGTGTCGTACTTGGCGCCGTCACCGGCGAAGTAGTAGCCCTGGGCGGCGAACCGCGACCAGTAGGTGTCCTTGAAGCGCTCGTCGTCGCCGAAGATGGTGCGCAGCATGGCCGGCCACGGCCGGTCGACCACCAGGTAGCCGCCCTCGCCCTTGCCGACCGGCACGCCCTCGTCGTTGACGATGGTGGCGCTGATCCCGGGCAGCGGGGTCATCGCCGAGCCGGGCTTGCTGGCGGTCACGCCGGGCAGCGGGCTGATCATGATGCCGCCGGTCTCGGTCTGCCACCAGGTGTCGACGATCGGGCAGTTGTCGTGCCCGACGTGATGCCGGTACCACATCCAGGCCTCGGGGTTGATCGGCTCGCCCACGCTGCCCAGCACCCGCAACGAGCTCAGGTCGTACTTGGCCGGGATGTCCGCGCCCCACTTCATGAACGTGCGGATCAGCGTCGGCGCCGTGTAGTAGATGGTGACGCCGTACTTGTCGATGATCTCCCAGTGCCGGCCCTCGTGCGGGGAGTTCGGCGTGCCCTCGTAGATCACCTCGGTGGCGCCGTTGGCCAGCGGCCCGTAGACGATGTACGAGTGGCCGGTCACCCAGCCGATATCGGCGGTGCACCAGTAGACGTCGCCGGGCTTGTAGTCGAAGACGGCCCAGTGGGTGTAGGCCGCCTGGGTCAGGTATCCGCCCGAGGTGTGCAGGATGCCCTTGGGCTTCCCGGTGGTGCCGGAGGTGTACAGGATGAACAGCGGCTGCTCGGCGTCGAACGCCTCCGGGGTGTGCTCGGTCGACTGGCCGGCCACCAGCTCGTCCCACCAGAGGTCCTTGTCGGTCCACTCGATGTCGATACCGGTCCGCTTGACCACCAGCACGTGCTCGACCGGCGAGTCGCCGGCCACGGCCTCGTCCACCGCGGTCTTCAGCGCGACCGCCGACCCGCGCCGGTACTGGCCGTCGGCGGTGATGACCAGCCGGGCCTGGGCGTCGCCGATCCGCGAACGCAGCGCCTCGGCCGAGAAGCCCGCGAAGACCACCGAGTGGGCCAGGCCGAGCCGGGCGCAGGCCAGCATCGAAAACACGGCCTCGGGGATCATGGGCAGGTAGATCGCCACCCGGTCACCCGCCTGCAGGCCCAGCGAGGCCAGCGCGTTGGCGGTGCGGCTGACCTCCTGCTGCAGTTCCGCGTAGGTGATCGTGCGGGTGTCGCCGGGCTCGCCCTCCCAGTGGATGGCCACGGTGTCGCCGTTGCCGGCCTCGACGTGCCGGTCCACGCAGTTGTAGGCCACGTTCAGCGTGCCGTCGGCGAACCACTTGGCGTGCGGGGCGTCCGACCAGTCCAGCACCGTGCTGAACGGGGTGCTCCAGGAGAGCCGGTTGGCCTGCTGCGCCCAGAAGGCGTCAGGATCGGCGGCCGCGCGGTCGTAGGCCTCGGCCTGCAGATTCGCCTGGGCCGCGAACTCCGCGGACGGCGGGAACGTCCTGTTCTCGGCCAGCAGGTTGTCCAGCGTCTGGGAACTCGTGTCGCTCACGGGGTGTCTCCTCGGGTGACGGCGATGTCGGGTGACGGCTGTCCTGCTTCCAGCGCGCAGCC
>NZ_JBMDXT010000096.1:0-3914 GCF_048594475.1 Nakamurella sp.
GTGTCCCCGGGCAGGAAGAAGCCGAGCAGGATGCCGCACTCGGCGAAAATGATCAGCATGATGCCGAGCACGGCCCAGGCACCCATGTTGTTGATCAGGTTTTCCGGACTCAGCCAACCGGGCAGGAGTGCGAGGTAGGTAGTCGTCACAATTCTCCAGGGTACGGGCCGCCGTGTCGGCGGCCTGTGTGATTGTTGTGCGCCGAGACGCTGGACACAGGCCGTCCACCGCCGGGAACCCCGTCGATGCGGGCCGCCGGAACCGGCACGGGCCGATCGGGCAGACGGGTCTCCGGGAGGGTGACGCACCGGACGCCGGCCGGTTCCCGCCGCCGGCGCCGCCGCTGCACGGAGTGTCCCGGCTCACGTCGGAGCGCTACCGTCGAGTGATGGACGCACCTGCGACGTCCGCGGCAACGCTGCCGATCGGCGCGCCGACCGCGGAAAGCCCGAACGGGACCACCTCGACCCTGTTGGACGCCCTGCGCGCGGCCGTCGGTCCGGAGCGGCTCCGGACCGATCCCGACGTGACCGCCGCGTACAGCCGGGACATGATGCCGCTGGCCCCCTCGGGCCGCCCGCTCGCGGTGGTCTTCCCGGAGAGCACCGCCGAGGTGGTCGCGGTCGTCCGGGCCTGCGCGGCCGCCGGGGTGCCGATCGTGCCCCGTGGGGCCGGCTCCGGCCTGACCGGCGCGGCCAACGCCGTCGACGGCGGCGTCACCGTGGTCATGACCCGGATGAACCGGATCCTGGAGATCGACGAGGGCAACCGGCTGGCGGTGGTCCAGCCGGGGGTGGTCAACCTCGACTTCCGCACCGAGGTCGAGTCGCGGGGGCTGTTCTACGCGCCCGACCCGTCGTCCTACGACTGGTGCACCATCGGGGGCAACCTGAACACGAACGCCGGCGGCCTGTGCTGCGTCAAGTACGGGGTCACCACCGACGCCGTGCTCGGCCTCGAGGTGGTGCTGGCCTCCGGCGAGGTGCTGCGCACCGGCCGGCGGACGGTCAAGGGCGTCGCCGGCTACGACCTGACGAAGCTGATCGTCGGCTCCGAGGGCACCCTGGGCATCATCACCGAGGCGACGCTGGCCCTGCGGCCCCGGCCGGCCGCGCCGTGCACGATGGTCGCCGCCTTCCCGGACACCGAGAGCGCCGGCGCCGCCGTCTCCGCCGCGATCCGCGCCGGGTTGGTCCCCTCCCTGCTGGAGATCATGGACGCGACCTGCATCCGGGCGGTCGAGGCGTACACCGGGTCGAGCATCCTGGGCGAGGGCGAGACCCCCGTCGCCATCCTGCTCGGCCAGTCCGACGCCGGTCCGGTCGTCGCCCGCCGTGAGATGGACGAGCTGGAGCGGGTCTGCGCCGAGGCCGGCTCGACCTTCCAGTACGTCACCGACGACCTGGCCGAGGGCCGGTTGCTGCTGCAGGCCCGCCGGCTCGTGCTCACCTCGCTCGAGGTGCTGGGCACCTGGCTGACCGACGACGTCTCGGTCCCGCGGACCGAGATGTCCAGGCTGATCCACGCCTGCGCGGAGATCGCCGCCGACGTCGACCTGACGATCGGCGTGGTCGGGCATGCCGGCGACGGCAACATGCACCCGACGATCGTCTACGACGCCGCCGACCCGGGCCAGGTGGCGCGGGCCGCCGACGCGTTCGGCCGGATCCTGGACGCCGGCCGGGCCCTGGGCGGGACCGTCACCGGCGAGCACGGCGTCGGCCGGATCAAGCAGGACTTCCTGGCGAACGAGGCCGGCCCGGTCGCCATGGACGTCCACCGGGCGATCAAGCGCGCGCTGGACCCGCAGGACCTGTTCAACCCGGGCTCGATGTTCGCCCGCTGACGCGCGCCCCGCCCTGCGCCGAGACCCTGACCCGCGCTCCAGTCGGCGGGGATCCGGGCAGGGCAGGGCGGACGCCGCCGTGATCAGAGCAGCAGCGAGAGCAGGCCGGCGCCGATGCCGACCAGCAGGCCGACGATGGCGGCGACCAGGACCAACTGGGTGGTGGACAGCCGCAGGTCGGCCCGCCCGCCGGTGGCGCTGGGGGCGGCCTGCCCGCCGGCCATGGCCTTGAGGGCCTGCGACAGCACCTGCTCGGCGCGCGAATCGTCGGCCGCGCCGGGCGGCCGCTGCGGGTCCGGGGGGCCCTGGCTCATCCGGGGACCCGATCGGGGCGGTGGGGGATCCCCCGCGGGCGGGCGCGGCTCACGAGTGCGTCGACCGCATGATGTCGCCGAGCTTGGCCACGGCCCGGCTGGCGGTGGATTTCACCGTGCCCTTGGACAGGCCGGTCGCCTCGGCGATCTCCGCCTCGGACAGCCCGCCGTAGTAGCGCAGCACGAGCACCTCTCGCTGGCGCGGGGCCAGATCGCCGAGCGCGGTGACCACCGCCTGGTGCTCGGTGGACAGCAGGGCCAACGACTCCGCCGACCGGGCCGTGCCGGGATCCGGCGGCACATAGGCCCGGGCGGTGCGCCGGCGGCGGAGCATGGACCGCGACCCGTTGACCACCGCGGTGCGCAGGTAGCCGATGGCCGCGTTGCGGTCCCGCAGGCCGCCCCAGTTGCGGTACAGCCCGGCGAAGGCCTCCTGCACGACGTCCTCGGCGCTGGCCATGTCGTCGACCAGCAGGATGGCCATCCGCACCATCTGCATCCGGTGGGAGCGGTACAGCTCGTCGATGGTGATCGGGGGCGCGACCTCGGGCTGCGGCGTGTGGTCCAGGGTGTACGCCGGATTCAGGCTGGCCAATGTGCCCAGGGTCCGTTCGACTTCGGACTCCGGCCCGACCTGTTCGGCCATCGGTGATCCGGCTCCTCCCACGCGACTGCCTCGGCACACCGCCGGCGGCCCCGGCAGCGTCTGGTCCATTCCGATCCCCGTCGACCCGTGCGGATCCACGTCGATCCGGTTCGCCCGGTTCGATGCCGGCCCCACCGGGCGGCCGGCCGATCCGGACGATCCTGACCCTCGATCCTGGCATGGAGACGGCCCGTTGGGCGTGGTCGGTCGCGGCGAAAGTCCGGGGGAGCGTCGAACGGGTCGAGAACCGGCATCAAGTGGACAAAACGGGCGCGATCCGTCAACGGAGCGACCAGTCATGGACGGGTTACTCAATCGTTACGGGCGTAATCCTCATCTCGACTTGCAAAGGCACACTGAAAACGTTTTCAATCCCTGTGTTGCGTGTGAGTGCCCTCACACGCAGTCCCGACGAAGAGGTGGAGGTCAACCGAGTGGCCCACAAGGCGACGAGGAGAAGGCTCGCGGCGACGGTGGCTGGCGTCGGCGCGATTGCGTTGGTGTTGACGGCATGTGGCGGCAGCTCATCGTCCAGCAGCGGAACGACCAGCGCGGCGGCGACGTCCGCGGCGAGCAGCGCCGGCGGTGCCTCCGGCAGCGCGGACAGCGGCCCGGTCTCGGGCGACAGCGGTTGGTGCGACACGGTCAAGCAGAAGTACGGCGACCTGACCGGCAAGACCGTCGGCGTCTACACCACCATCACCGGTACCGAGGCCGACGCGTACAAGAAGGCCTACCAGCTGTTCACCGAGTGCACCGGGGCCACCGTCGCGTACGAGGACTCCAAGGACTTCGAGGCGCAGGTCCTCGTCCGGGTCGACTCGGGCAACGCCCCCGACATCGCGATCTTCCCGCAGCCGGGTCTGCTGTCGCAGATCGTCAACGACAAGGGCGCGGTCAAGCCGCTGCCCGAGGACACCGAGGCGTTCGCCAAGAAGTACTTCCCCGACGACTGGATGAACTACGGCGTCGTCAACGACATCCCGTTCGGCCTGCCGAACAACGCCGACTTCAAGTCGCTGGTCTGGTACAACCCGAAGGTCTGGGCCGAGAAGGGCTGGACCGTCCCGACCACCTGGGACGAGCTGACCGCGCTGCAGGAGAAGAT
>NZ_JBMDXT010000097.1:0-2660 GCF_048594475.1 Nakamurella sp.
GCGTGGTATCCCTCGGCGCCGCCTGAGCCTCATCGTGGTTGGATCAAGACCAATCACCGTCCCGGCGTGGCGACACGCCGGATCGAGCGCCGGATGGGGCACCGGATCGAACCGGATTCCAGCGGCGGATTCGAGGAGGAAGCGATGAGTACCCCATCAGGCGGTCAGTCGGGCAACGGCCAGCAGCCGGGGTCCGAGCCGCCCGCCGATTCGGACGCCACCACCGTGTACCGCCCCGGCGACTACGGGGTGTCCGGCCAGGGCGGCGCGGCGCCGTCCGGGGGTTCCGGCGGCGCCGGCTCCGCCGGCGGCCAGGGCTTCGATTCGTCCGGGAGCTCGGGGAGCTCCGGGAGTTCCGGGAGTTCCGGGGGGTCCTGGGGCAGTCCGTCGGGCGGCTCGTCCGGCTCCGGCGGGGGCGACGCCTACGCGCCGCCGACCAGCGTCCAGCCCTCCTACGGTCAGCAGCCCGGCTACGGCGGGCAGACGGCCTACGACCCGTCGTCCTACGGCCAGTCCGGCGGTTCCGGCGGCTCCGGCGGTCAGCAGGGCTACTACCAGCAGCCCGCCTACGGTCAGCCGGATGCGGGCGGGCAGGGCTACTACCAGCAGCCGGCCTACGGCCAGCCGGGCGGCCAGCCCGATCCCAACGCCGGCCAGGGGTACTACCAGCAGCCCGGGTACGGGCAGCCGTCGGGCGGCCAGGACTACGGCCAGTCCTACGGGCAGGGCGGCTACGGCCAGCCGTCCTACGGACAGGCGTCGGCCGGCTACGGCCAGCAGCAGCCCGGGTACGGCGGGGGCTACGGCGGCCCGTCCTCCGGCGGCTTCCCGGCGGCCACCGAGGCGCCGAAGAAGTCCAACCGGGGCCTGATCATCGCGATCGTCGTGGTCGTCGTGCTCGCCGCCGTGGCCGCCGTGCTGGTGTTCGTCTGGCCCGGATTCGCCAACAAGAAGGTGTTCGACGAGAAGCAGGTCTCCCAGGGCGTGACCAGCATCCTGACCGGCAACCCGCCGTCGGGCTACGGGCTCAGCGGCGTCAGCGACGTGAGCTGCCCGTCCGGCCAGCCGGTCACCGCAGGCACCAGCTTCCAGTGCGACCTGAAGGTGGACGGCCAGGCGACCAAGGTGACCGTCGTGGTCAAGGACGGCAACGGGCTGTACGAGGTCAACCCGCCGAACTGACCGGCGCCGACCACCGCCCGGCAGGGCCGGATCCTCCGGGTCCGGCCCTGCCGGCGTCTCCGGGACAGGCTCGGTCCGGCCGGCGGTCAGCGGGCTGCCGCGACCCGGACCAGTTGGTGGTTGACGAACTCGGTGATGCCGTGCGCGCCCAGCTCGCGGCCGAACCCGCTGCGCTTGACCCCGCCGAACGGCAGTTCCGGTCGGCTGCCGCCGGACTCGTTGATCGAGACCATCCCGGCGTCCAGGCGGTCGGCCAGCCGGGCCGCCCGTTCCGGGTCGTCCGAATGCACCGACGCGCCCAGGCCGAACGGGGTGGCGTTGGCCAGCCGGATCGCCGCATCCTCGTCGGCGGCCCGGTGGACGACGGCGACCGGCCCGAAGAGTTCCTCGGTGAACGCGTCCATCTGCGCGGTCACCCCGGTCAGGACGGTCGGCAGGTACCCGAAGCCGGGTCCGTCGGCGGCCCGGCCGCCGGTGTGCACCGTCGCGCCCTGGGCGACCGCGCGATCGACCTGCCCGGTCAGGGTGTCGCGCGCCGCGCGGGACGACAGCGGACCCAGGTAGGTCCCGGGCTCGGTGGGGTCACCCGGGGCGATCCGGGCCATCGCGGCGGTCAGCTTCTCGACGAACGGTTCGTACAGAGGGTCGAGCACGATGAACCGCTTGGCCGCGTTGCAGGCCTGGCCGGCGTTCGACAGCCGGGCGTGCACGGCGCGGGCGACAACGCGGTCCAGGTCCTGGGCGTCCAGCACGATGAACGGGTCCGACCCGCCCAGTTCGAGGACGACCTTCTTCAGGTGCCGGCCGGCGACCGCCGCGACGGCCGCCCCGGCCCGTTCCGATCCGGTCAGCGACACCCCGCGGACCCGGGCATCGGCGATCAGCCCCGCCACCTGGTCGTCGTCGGCCAGCACCGTCCGGTAGGAGCCGGTGGGCAGGCCGGATTCGGCCAGCGCCTCGCGGATGAGGCGCTCCTGGGCGAGGGCGGACGTGGGGCACTGCGGGGCGGGCTTGAGCAGGACGGGGTTGCCGGCGGCCAGGTTGGGCGCGGCGAACCGGGCCACCTGGTAGTAGGGGAAGTTCCACGGCATGATCCCGAGCAGCGGCCCGACCGGCAGCTTCCGCACGACCGCCGAGCCGCTGCCGACCTCGATGGGCTCGTCGGCCAGGAACCGCGCGGCGTGCTCGGCGTAGTAGGCGTAGATCGCCGCGGCCAGGCCGATCTCCCCGCGCGCCTGCCGGATCGGCTTGCCGGTCTCGGTCGTGGCCAGCGCGGCCAGTTCGTCGCGCTCCTGCTCGTGCCGTTCGGCGATCCGCTGCAGCGCCGCGCAGCGCGCCTGGATCCCGCGGCCGGCCAGCTTTGGCGCGGCCGCGGCGCTCTCGGCGACGATCTGCTCCAGCTCCGAGTCGGTCGCGGTCGGGTGCCGCGACACCTCACGGCCGGTGGCGGGATTGGTCACGATGTACATCCCTGCATG
>NZ_JBMDXT010000098.1:0-7967 GCF_048594475.1 Nakamurella sp.
CCGAGAAGGAGTGCGCGATGGCCAAGAACCCGTTCATGAGTGCCTACCTGAGCGCGGCCAACCGGGTGGCCAACACCGCCCGGGGCAAGGCGACCACCGAGGCGAAGCGGTCGGCCAAGCGGGAGCAGACCAAGCTCGTCAACGCCTGGACCGACATGATGACCGGCGGGGCGACCCGCCGCCGGCGCCGCCGTCGCTGATCGCGAGCCGGTTCCGTACCGTCGAACCATGCCCGTGATCCACGCGACCGTGACCACCGACCTCGCCCCGGCCGACGCGCTCCGCGTCCTGACCGACTTCGGACCGGGCCGGGCCGAGGCGTTCCCCAATGTCGACCAGTCCACCCTCGTCGTGCACGCGGTGGGGGACACCTGGGCGGACGTGACCGAGGGCAACAAGCTCGGCTGGGAACGCGAGCGCTACGACTGGGACGCCGCGGCCGGCACCATCACCGCGGTGACCACGGAGTCCAACCTCTGGGCGGCCGGGTCCCGGTGGGACTACCGGATCACGCCCGACGGCACCGGCAGCAAGGTGCAGGTGCGGTTGGAGCGGCACGCCAACGGCTGGAAGGGTCATCTGGTGGCCGCCCTGATCCCGCTGCTTGGGGCGCGGACCGTGCGCTCCGGGGTGGGCAAGGCACTGGGCGCCCGCTGACGGGCCGTCCCGACTGCCACCCGGACCGACTGCCACCCGTGCCAACTGCCACCCTTACCGACTACCACCCGTAGTGCTCCAGCAGTGCCCAGAGCGGCGGCCGGGCGCGGTCGCCGAAGTGCCGCACGTTGACCAGGTGCTTGTGCAGCAGGAGCGCCGCGCGGCGCTCGGGAAAGCCGGGGTCGACCGGGTACTCGTCCGCGTAGGCCGTGAGGAACGCGGGCGGCAGCCGGTCCGACAGGCTCAGGTAGGCCAGGTCCAGCTCGCGGTCGGCGTGGCTGACCGCCGGATCCACCAACGCCCGGCCCCCGACCATGTTGCCCGGCCACAGGTCGCCATGGGTGAGCGAGGCCGGCGGATCCGGGCGCAGCAGCTCCGGCAGGGGGCCCCGGCAGGCCGCGTCGATCCGGGCCCGCAACTCGGCGGGCAGCTCCGCCCGGGCCAGCTGGGGCCGGACCCGGCGCTCGACGTAGAACGCGGGCCACGTGTCCGTCCAGGTGTTGTCCTGCGGGAAGCGGCCGTGGAAGTTCGGCGTCGGCCAGCCGAACCGGCCGGCGGTCCTCCGGTGCAGCCGGGCGACGGCACGGCCCAGACCGGCCCAGTCGGGATCCCCGGTCACGTGTTCCAGGACCAGCGTCCGGGCGGCCGCGCCGAGCACGGCGGGCACCGGGGCCCCGGCCGCGGTGAGCGCGGCCAGGCCGTCGGCCTCCTGGTCAACCGGGTACGGGCAGCGCTTGACCACCACCGTCCGCCCGTCGGCCAGGGTCGCCAGGGTCGTGCGGCCGATGTACCCGCCCTCCAGCGGCTCCTCCCGGATCGGCCGGGGCAGGTCGGCCGGCCAGTCGCCGGCCGCGGGGTCGGATCGACCGCCGTCGGCGGGGCCGTCGGACGGTGACGGGTGCTCGTGGGTCGACATGCGATCAGTTTCGTCCCCGCCGGCGGTCGATCATCATGTCCGCGCACGGCCGGTCCGGCCGGGCGCCGCCCACCGGCCCACAACGGAGGACCACATGACCACCCCCGCCCGGCCCGGGTCCACCGGGCCCATCCCCGCCGACGCCGTTCCGGCCGACTCCGCGGCCGGGTCCGGCCCGGCCGGCACGGGCCGCATCGACGGTATCCACACCATCGGAGTGCCCGTCACCGATCAGGATCAAGCCCTGCGGTTCTATGCCGGAACGCTCGGCTTCGAGGTCCGGACGGACGTGCCGATGCCCCAGCTGGGCGGCCGGTGGATCGAGGTCGCGCCGCCCGGCGGCGGCCCCTCCATCGCCCTGATCCCGGCCTCGGCGACGGCCCCGGCCGGCCGGGAGGTCGGCGTCCGGTTCACCACCGCCGACGCGGCGGCGCTGCACCGATCCCTGGCCGCCGCCGGCGTCGGTGTGGGGGAGCTGCTGACCTGGCCCGGTGTGCCCCCGATGTTCACCGTCTCCGACCCCGACCGGAACGGGTTCGAGGTCGTCCAGCACGACTGACCGGCCCGGCCGCTCCTCCCGCGGCGGCTCGGGGGCCGCCGGCCGGCTCCCTCGCGCGGGAACCGGCACCCGCGGCGGGCTACATCACCGGCGGCCCGGCCGGGTCGCCGGCGGTGGGCCAGTCCGTGCCGGTCTGCTCCCGGTAGGCGTCGACCGCCGAGCCGATGGTGGGGAAGAAGTGCTTCTGCTCGATGCGCGAGGTCAGCTCGTACCGGTCGATCTTGGCCTTGACCGGGTCCTTGACCTCGGCGAACACCATGTCGACGCCGCGGGCGTTGAGCCACTCGTCGAGTTCGGCGAGCATGTCGGCCGCGGTGGTGTCCACGTCGGTGATCGGCTCGGCGGTCACCACGATCCAGCGCGGACGGGGGCTGGCCTCGGCGATCCGGCGCAGGTCGTCGCGGAAGGTGTTGGCGTTGGCGAAGATCAGCGGCCCGCTGAAGCGGTAGAGGACCAGCCCGGGCAGCAGCGCGGCGCCCGGATAGCTGTCCGTGTCGTGGTAGCCCTTCAGGCCCGCCACCTTGCCCAGCTGGGCCCGGTCCGGCCGCCACACCCGGCTGAAGACGTTGAGCACCGAGAACGCGACGGCGATCGCGATGCCCGGCAGCACGCCGAGCAGGGCCACGCCCAGGAACGCCGCCATCGCGAGCGCGAAATCGGACCGCCGCTGCTGCCACAGCCGCCGCAGGCCCGGCAGGTCGGCCAGCGAGACCGAGGCCGCGATCACGATGGCCGCCAGGGTCGGCTGCGGCAGGTTGCGCAGCAGTCCGGGGAAGAAGACCAGCATCAGCGTCACCGCGCCGGCCCCGACCAGCCCGGTGACCTGTGACCGGGCGCCGTTCTGCTCGGCGACCGCGGTCCGCGACCCGCTGGTCGAGACCGGGAAGCCCTGGAAGAAGCCGGCGGCCACGTTCGCGGCGCCGATGCCGATCATCTCCCGGTTGCCGTCGACGTCCTCGCCGCGGCGGCCGGCGAACGCGCTGGCGGTCGAGATCGTGTCGGTCAGCGAGACCAGCGCGATGCCAAGGGCCCCGGCGAACAGCAGCCCGAGGTCGCCCAGCGGCACCGTTGGGATGGTGAAGGGCGGGAAGCCCTCCGGCAGCACGCCGACCAGCTTGACCCCGCGGTCGGCCAACCCGAACAGGGCCACCGCGGCGATCGCCAGGACCGTGGCCACCAGGACGCCGGGAATCCGCGGGACGAACCGCTTGAGCAGCAGGATCACGGCCAGGCTGCCCGCGCCGATGGCCAGCGCGGCCGGCACGGTGCGCCCGTCGAGCACGCCGCGGACGAACAGCGTCGCTTCGTCGATCAGGCCGTCGCCGTCCACCGAGAACCCGAAGAGCTTGGGCAGCTGCCCGATCACGATGGTCAGGGCCAGGCCGTTCATGTAGCCGATCTGGGTCGGCTTGGACAGCAGGTCGGCGATGAAGCCGAGGCGGAACACCCCGGCCGCGATGGTGATCGCGCCGACCATCAGCGCCAGGATCGACGCGTAGGCGACCGCGCGACCCGGATCGCCGTTCGCCGTCACCAGGGGGATCACCACGGCCGCGATCATCGGACCGAGCGAGGAGTCCGGGCCGAGCACCAGCACCTTCGACGGGCCGAAGGCGGCGTAGCCGAGCAGGCACAGCACGGTCGTGTAGAGGCCGGTGATCGGGGGCAGCCCGGCCAGCTCCGCGTAGGCCATGCCCTGCGGCACCAGCAGGGCGGTCAGCACCAGGCCGGCGGTGACGTCCTTGCCCAGCCATGCCGGCCGGTAGGTGCGAAGCATGTGAACGCCCGGCACCAGCCGTTCGATGGCCGCGACCGTGCTCATGGGACCCCTTTCCGGGCAGCGCGAGTGCAGCCTGTCACAGCGCCGGCGGGTCGGGATCCATCCGGACCGCCCGGCGGCCGGAGTTCATTCGAGCCGGGTGAACCGCACCGGCCGGTGGGGCAGCATGATGAAGCGTCACGGGGGTTGTGCGGCCGCCGGGCGGCCCCGGGCCGTCCGGTCGCCACCCGTCGACGCCGGACCTGGCGGCAACGGAGAAGGACACACTCGATGCAGCATTCGTCGACCCCGGCCCAGCGGTGGTGGGCCCGCGGTGCCTTCGTGGCCTGGATCGCCGCGATCGTGGTGCTCGTGGCCACCGAAGGGGCCATCGGGCTGACCCTGCTGGTGGTCGGCCTGATCGGCGCGGTCGTCGTGCTGATCGGCGGCTACTGGTTCCTGGCCAAGCGGGGCGTCGGCCGGTGGCTCGGCCTCGGCGTCGCCGTGGCCGCCGTGATCGCCGTCCTGGTGATCTTCCTGTGGCAGGACGCGATCGTGGTCGCGATCGTGACGATCGCGCTGCTCGGCCTGGGCGGTGCCGCCGCCCGCCGGGCGATGCACACCAAGGCCCCCGAGTGGATGCCGACCACCCGGACCCCGCCGCCGCTGCGGCCGTTCATCGTCATGAATCCCCGCTCCGGCGGCGGCAAGGTCGTCACCTTCGACCTGCAGCGCAAGGCCGAGGCACTGGGGGCCGAGGTCGCCCTGCTGGACGGCCCCGGGCACGTTGATGTGGCCGCGCTCGTCCGCGACGCGGTGGACCGCGGCGCCGACCTGCTCGGGGTGGCCGGCGGCGACGGCACCCAGGCGCAGGTCGCCGGCATCTGCGCCGAGCACGACCTGCCCCTGCTGGTGATCAGCGCCGGCACCCGGAACCACTTCGCGCTGGACCTGGGCCTGGACCGGGACGACCCGTCGACCTGCCTGGCCGCGCTGACCGACGGCGAGGAGGTGCGGGTCGACCTGGGACTGATCGGCGACCGGCCGTTCGTCAACAACGCCTCGTTCGGGGCCTACGCCGAGATCGTGCAGAGCCCGGAGTACCGGGACAACAAGAACAAGACGATCCTGTCGATGCTGCCCGACCTGCTCGACCCGACCCAGGGCAGCCGGCTCACCGTCCGCACCGGCGCCCGCACGCTGACCGATCAGCAGGCGATCCTGATCAGCAACAACCCGTACGGCTCCGGGCGGCTGCGCGACCTGGGCCGCCGGGAACGCATCGACCAGGGCGTCCTGGGCATCGTCGCCGGGCACATCGCCAGCGCCGGCGAGGCGGCCGCGCTGCTGCGGCGGGCCGAGTTCCGCACGGTCACCACGCTGGTCGGGGACGGCGACGTCGTCGTGGACGTCGACCGGTCCGGCGACGCGCCGGCCAAGACGCAGATCCCGGTCGGCGTCGACGGCGAGGCGCTCATGGTCCCGGCTCCGGTGCGGTGCTCGGTCCGGCCGCGCGCGTTGCGGGTCCGCCTGCCCCGGGAGCGGCCGGGCGTGCCGTTCATGCCCGATCCGATCGACTTCCGGCGGTTGTCCGCGCTGGCCCTTGGCCGGTAGGCGGCCGCCGATCGGCGCCGCCCGGAGGTGATCGCCCGGAGGTGATCGCCGCCGGACGGCGCGGGTCACCCGCTCAGGGCCCCGACGATCTCCTTGAGCCGATCCGCCTGGTCGGTGGTCCAGCCCGGCGGCTGCAGGACGGCGGCCCAGCCGTCGACGAACTCGAGCGTGTAGGTGTGGCCGTGGCCGGGCGGCGTGTCGACCGGCTCCAGCATGTCCGCGGCCACCTGCCAGAACGTGACGAACGGGATCCAGACCATCTCGTCGGTGACGTCGGGACCGGGCGGCTCGGCCAGCCAGTCCGGACGGTGCAGGATCAGATCCGGGTTCAGCCAGGTCACCGGGTCGGACGCGTGCTGCAGGTACAGCACCCGGCTGCCGGTCCAGGGCGCGCCCTCCGGCGGGATCGCCACCCCGGGGTCGTTGGCGAACCGGACGGTCCGGCCGTCCCGCAGCACCGGCTGGACCTCGGGGCTGCCCGGGTCGCGCCGGTCGGTGAACTCCCGGTGCAACGCGTTGGAGCTCGGCGGTCCGGCGAGCAGGATCCCGCTCGTGCGGTTGGCCATGTCGGCCTCGCCGCTGAACGCCGTCTCCATGGCGAACGAGCCCAGGCTCAACCCGAACGCGTACAGCGCGGGCCGCCGGTCCGCGGGCAGCTCGCTCCACGTGCGGTAGACCGCGTCGAACAGGGCCCGACCGGCCTCCCGCGCGCGGTCCTGGTCGACCAGGAACGAAGCCCACGACGGCAGGTAGGAGTACTGGATCGCCACGGCGGCGCTGTCCCCGCCGGTTTCGTACTCGAACGCCGCGATCGCCGCCGGATCCACCCAGCCGGTCCCGGTGGTGCCGGTGACCAGCAGCGCCGCGCGGTCGAATCCGCCCGCCCGGGTCAGGTCGGCGACCGCCAGCTCGGCCCTCTCCTCCGCGGTGCCGGCCGAGGCGATGCCCGCGTAGGTGCGGATCGGCTCCTTGGCCGGCGCTCCGGTGAACGCTCCGATCTCGGCGGCCGTCGGTCCGGTGCCGATGAAGGTGCGGCCCTGGTACCCCAGGGTGTCCCAGGCCACCAGCGAGCCGGGGCCGCCCGACCGTGCCCCCGTGGTCGGGGGCACCGCCTGCTCGTTGGTCGTGGTGTCCCGGACCGCGAAGATCCGGTCGGTCAGGCCCAGGACGCCGTCCAGCAGCACCCCGCTGACCAGGCCGACGGTCAGCACGACGACCAGGGCCCAGCCCACCACCCGTGCGGCGCGGGCACCGATCCACCTGGACAGCTGCCGGGCGGTCCACCGGTAGCCGCGACGCAGGAGGCGGCCGACGGCGACCAGGCCGGCGAACACCAGGGCGGCGACCACCGGCGCGAGCAGCCGGGACGCCAGCGGTTCGGCGGGCGCCCCCATCAGGTCGCGGATCTGGCCCTGCCAGCGCTGGCCCAGCAGGTATCCGGCCACCAGCAGCACCGGTCCGGCCGCCGCGAAGATCCGCCAGGATCGTCGCCGGGTGGGCCGGACGGGCCGGTCGGCGACCTCCCGCCACACCCACGCGCCCAGCACCCCGAGGCCGTAGCCGATCGCGCCGTTGATGCCGCAGACCACCCCCATGAACGCGCCGGGCCGGGGCACCAGCGACGGGGTGAACGACAGGCAGACGAAGACCACCGCGACCCAGGCGCCGGGCAGCGTGTACCGGAACCGGCGGCGCCGCTCCCGGTCCGGCGGCGCCGGTGGCCCGGGCTCCGCGCCCACCGGCGCCGCGCCGGGGGCGCCGGACCGGTCGTCGGCGTTCCGGTCGGTCGAGACGGTCATGCGAGTCCTTCTGACGCGAGCTGGACGAAGAGCAGGCCAAGGGCGTTGACCGACCAGTGGGCCAGCAGCGGCGCGACCAGGCTGTCGCTGCGGGCCCGCAGCAGGCACAGCACCGCGCCGGCACCCGCCGTGAACAGTACTGTCACCGCGACCCGGACCAGGACGCCGAGCGTCCCGCCGCCGACCGCATCGGTGACCGCCGCATTCGCGGCCCCGCCGCCCAAGGCCGGGGTCACGTGCCAGAGCCCGAACAGTCCCGACGAGATCAGGGTCGCCGCGCGCGGGCCGGACCGGCGGCGGACCAGCCCCCAGAGCACGCCCCGGAACGCGAGTTCCTCCGGCAGCACCGTGCCCAACGGGATCACCACGGCCATCGACCACAGCACGGCCGGCCACGAACCGGGTGTGGATCCGTCCACCGCGGCCCGTGCGGCCGGGATCAGCAGGGCCAGGCCGTAGCCCACCGCGACCGCCGCCGCGAATGCTCCGCCCCAGCGCAGGCCGGCCGGCGCCGACGAGCGGGCCAGTCCGAGGTCGGCCGGCCCGAGCCGGGCCCACCGGGCCGCCAGGGCGAGGGCGACGGTCGCCAGCACCCCGATCAGGACGGTCCACGGCGACCACCGGAACTGGGCGAGGTTGATCGCGACCAGCAGCGTGAGCAGG
>NZ_JBMDXT010000099.1:0-1526 GCF_048594475.1 Nakamurella sp.
GGGCCGCGGTCCCGGCCGCCGCGGTCCCGGCGGCCGCGCGGGCGTCCAGCTCGGCGTCGATCCGGCGCGCCTCGGCCGCGTCGGCCCGCATCCAGCGGGTGGCGACGAGCACCAGGAACGGCAGGTCGAGGATCTCCGCGACCGCCCACAGGAGGCCACCGGCGGTGTGCTGATCGGCCAGCGCGGCCGGGTCGGCCGCGTAGTGCGCCAGGGCCAGGTGGCCGTCGAAGGTCAGCGCGATGCCGGGGAACGCGTCCAGCAGCAACTCCAGGATGCCGACCCCGAGAGCGAGCCCGACCGCCAGCGAGGAGCGCCGGTCGTCCTCATCGACCAGGGGCAACGCGATGAGCGCGCCGAGGCCGAGCAGCAGCAGGTGCAGTCCCCAACCGCCGGCGGTCGACTGCAGCGCCAGCGCACCCAGGCCGCCGAAGAACAGCAGGCCGGCGACGACCGGCACGAGCAGGGGACCCACCATCGGGTGGCTCAGCACCCGCACCGGGCGCGATCCCAGTGCCCGCACCAGGGGCGATCGCTCGCCGGAGGTGCGGCGGACGAGGGCGACGGGCTGGCCGGCCAGCACCACGATCGGGATGACCAGCAGCAGCAGGAGCTGCTGCGCGGTCCACACCCACATGACCGCACCCGCGCGTTCCTGCAGGACGCCGCAACTCGTCCAGACCGCGGCCAGCAGGCCGACCACGACCAGCACGTCCCGGCCGACCGGCCAGCCGACGCCGAGCCGGTGGGCCCGGCGACGGGCGCGCAGGTACCCGAACCCGACCAGGACGGTGGCGCCCAGCGTCACCCAGTCCGGCTGCCACTGCGTGAACAGCGATTCCAGGGTGATCGGGGCATCGCTCCACGGGTCGGCCACCGGGCCATTGTGCCGAGCCCCGGCGGGTGGCCGTGCGGGGCCCGGATCAGGTGCCGGCGGCCGTCCGCATCCCCGGCTCGGTGCGGTAGATGATCTCGATGGCCAGGGCTCCGACGGCGCCGACCGCGAGCGAGGTCCACAGCGTCTCCGGGGTGATCGAGAAGTTGAAGAACTCGCGGCCGATCGGGGTGATGAAGGCGAGCGTGGCGATGCCCACCATGGCGCCGACCAGCGCGCCCTTCCACAGTCGGAACGGCCGGGACAGCACCACCAGGATCCAGAACGCGGTGAACAGCAGCGCGATGGTGGCCGCGGTCGACGGCTGCCAGCAGATCACGTTGTCGGTGACGGTGGCCCCCTCGGTCTTGACCAGGCACTCGGACGCGGGCGGCGCCCCCACCTCGGCCCGGGCCAGCAGGTAGGAGACGAAGACGACCAGCCCGGAGACGACGCCGGCCGGCACCGCGAAGCGCAGCACCCGGCGCAGGAACCCGGGGATGTACCGCCGCTTGTTCGGGCCCAGGGCCAGGAAGAACGCCGGAATGCCGATGGTGACGGCCGAGACCAGGGTCAGGTGCCGGGGCAGGAACGGGAACGGCAGGGTGAACAGGGCCGCGGTGATGATGGCGATCAGGCTCATCACGTTCTTCGC